>NZ_JRMW01000038.1:0-145952 GCF_000758765.1 Anaerococcus lactolyticus S7-1-13 | reverse complement strand
ATATGCCTTTAAACAAGTCATAGCCAAAGAAAATAAAAAAGAAAAAGAAAGTATCCTAAAACAAATAAAGAAATACAAAGACCTATCCAATAAAAAGTATTACATGAAGAGGTAAGTCTGTTTCTAAATGATGAGGAGGAGAAGAAAAAGCTGAAACAAAAGGGTTTGTATAAGAAAACAAGTGAAAAGTCACATGGTCAAATAGAGATACGAGAGTATTATCATACTGAAGAAATAAAATGGATAGCTTGTAAAAACGAATGGAAAGGATTAAAAAGCGTTGGAATGGAGGAAAAAACTATACTAAAGGAAGGAGAGAAGAAGAAAGAATATAGATACTATATAAGCAGTTTGAAAGAAGATATAGATTTATTTTCAAGGGCAGTGAGAGGCCATTGGAGCGTAGAAAGTATGCATTGGTATCTAGATGTAACATTTAAAGAAGATGCAAACAGAACACTGGATAAGAGGGCAGCTGAGAACCTGAATATTATTAGGAAGTGGTGTCTAAGCATATTAAAAATGGTGGAGATATTCCGTCCTAAATTATCAATGAAAAAGAAAAGATTTGTTATTAGTATGAATCCTTCAGAATTTTTAGAGCAAGTACTGGATTTTTAAAAAAGACTATTTTTGTCAAAAGGGGAATATAACATTTCATGCGTACGTCCTGAGCTGAGTGAAATTTGGATTGACAATACAGGGCATAGGAAATATAATTGACATTGATTATCACATTCAAATTTAAAGTAGATCAGTTCTTAACTTTATTTTGGTGTTAAAAGGTTTTATGATATCAAAAGATATTTACTATTAATTAGAAGGGTTGGATAAATGGGGAAAGGTTTATTTAAGAATAAAAAATTATGCATATTGGTTCTCTCTGTATCGCTATTGCTTTTAATACTAACTTTTATTTGTTTAGGAAGATATCCGGTTAGCCCCTATAAAGCATTTATGATTATATACAAAACAATAACCGGAGATATTAGCGGCTTAGATGTACATGAAGCTAGTGTAGTAATTGACATAAGACTACCTAGAATACTTATGGGAGTTTTAGTTGGTGCAGGGCTATCACTGGCAGGAGTAGCATATCAAAATGTTTTTTCAAACCCTTTAGTTAGCCCGGACTTACTAGGGGTGTCTTCAGGAGCAGGTTTTGGGGCAGCTTTATCTATATTATTATCTCAAGACATGATAGTAACCCAGCAGGTTTCTTTGTTTTTGGGGCTTTTAGCAGTCTATATAGTTTTAAACCTATCTAGAGTAAAAAAACGAACAGATTTGTATGTATTAGTTTTATCTGGAGTAATTGTAAAGTCACTATTTGATGCTTTAATATCATTTATTAAATATGTAGCAGATCCGGAAGATAAGCTTCCAACTATCACTATGTGGTTGATGGGAAGTTTAGCAAGTGTATCCTATAGAGACCTTGTTATTTGTTCAATAATAATAATACCTTGTATTATCGGCTTCTTTCTATTAAGGTGGAAATTGAATCTTTTATCTTTAGATTCTGATGAGGCTAGGTCTTTAGGAATTAATGTAAAAAAATTACGTATTGGGGTTATCTTATTATCAACATTGATAACTGCAACTACAGTTTCTGTATGTGGAATTATAGGATGGATAGGTTTAATAATTCCCCATTTGGCGAGAATGGTTATCGGAAATGATAATAGGTACCTTATTCCAACTTGTTGTGTTATGGGATCAATTTATTTATTACTGATAGATACCCTTGCAAGAGCAGCTACAAGCAATGAAATTCCTATTTCGATATTAACAGCTATTATAGGTGCGCCATTATTCATAACTATGCTTAGAAAAAATTCAGGAGAAAGAAGATGATACTCCAAGTTAAAAAAGGTACTTTTTCATATGGTAAGAGAAAAATTTTAAAAGATATTTCATTTGATTTAAAAGAAGAAGAAGTAATGTCCATTCTTGGACCCAATGGGGTGGGTAAAACTACTTTGTTAAGGTGTCTTATGGGGTTTTTAAAATGGGACACGGGAAAAGCCTTATTGTTCGGCAAAGATATAAATGAATATGCAGAAAAAGAATTATGGGAAAACTTAAGTTACGTCCCTCAAGTTAAGAAAAGTGTGTTTAGTTATGGGGTTTTAGAAATGGTTGTGATGGGTTTAGACAAGGAAAACAGTTTTTTCCATATCCCTACGAAGGAAGATTATGATAAAGCTTATGAAACTTTAAAAGAATTAGGAGTTGAAAAGCTATCAAATAGGTACTGTGATGAGCTATCCGGAGGAGAGCTTCAAATGGTTATGATTGCAAGAGCTCTTGTTTCTAATCCAAAACTTCTTATTTTAGATGAACCGGAGTCAAACTTGGATATGAAGAATCAAATTAGAATCATAGAGGCAATTAAACATATAAATGTAAATAAAAAATCTGCTTGCATAATAAACACTCATTTTCCTAGTCATGCATTGCAAATATCTGACAAAACATTGTTTATCGGTAATGACTACAAAACAACCTTTGATGAAAGTTCGAAAGCCATTACTGAAGATAACTTACAAAAGTATTTTCAGATCAAAGCTAAAATTTTAAACTTTCAAGCAGAAGAAGTTGAATACAAAACAATAGCACCATATAAAACCATATAGAATTGTTAAAAGGAGGTTGATGAATGGAATATAGAAAATTAGGCTCTACAGGCATACAAATTTCAAGAATATCTATGGGAAGTCATCACTTAAAGAATCCCCAAGATATAGATAAACATGCAGAAAATTTCTTTTATGCATATAAACAAGGAATAAATTTCTTTGAAACCAGCGATACTTATGGGAACAATTGTTCAGAACTTATATTAGGTGCAGCCATAAAAGAAATGAAGAAGCAAAAAAAACCATTTTATATTATGTCAAAGACACATGCCGGAGATTCTAAAACATTTCGAAAAAATCTTGAAAATACTTTGAAGAATTTAGGAATAAGTTGTATTGACTCCTTTACTTGTCTTTGGGGTATAAAATCTTTTGAAGAATGGAGAGGAGCTAAAAACTATGGAGCTATAAGAGAGATGGAAAAAGCAAGAGAAGAAGGACTTATTAAGCATATTACTTTTTCTTCACACTTACAAAATAAAGAACTAATTGAGATGATTGGGGAGTATAAATTTGATTATAGTTTACAGGGCTTTAATATAATTAATTCCAAATACAGATTAAAAGGAATAATGAAGACTCATGAAAAAGATATAGGGACAATAGCTATGAATCCACTGGCAACAGGAGACTTGTTGCTTTATGAAGATATATTTAACGCTATTCGTATAAAAGAAGACCAAACTTTGGTTCAGGCGGCATATGCGTATATTCTGTCATTTCCTTTTATAGATTCTGTACTGGGAACCTTTAATTCAAAAAATGAAATTAATGAAGCTATTAAAACCCTATATCAAGAACCTTACTCAGCTAAAGAAAGGAGTGAACAAGAAGGAAAATTAAAAGAAAGAATTAATCAAGTTGATTTAGAAAGAAAGATAGAAGTTGGTAAAGCTCTTAGACAAAGACCTCATATATTAAGAGAAGAAGTTGCAGATTTGTTTGGAGTTTATCCACTAAGTGTATAATTTTCAAAGGAGGAAAAATGAAAAGAAGGATTAGTTTATTATTATTTTTAGTACTAGCCTTAATTTTAAATGCTTGTGCTGGCAGCTCTCAAAGTAATAAAAATGAAATCAGTGAAAACAAGGAAAAAGAAGCTAGTCAAGTGCAAGAAGTTAAAGAGGTAAAAGAAAGCGAATACTCGGTTACTGATGTTAGAGGAAAAACGATTAAATTTGAAAAAACACCGGAAAGAATTGCAACGGTGGACAAGCCTTTTCCGTCTATAATATATGCAATTGATGGAAAGACAGATAAAATTGTAGGATGCAACCCATCTTCTATTAAAGCTTTTGAAGAAAGTGTTTTAAAAAATATGTATCCACAACTAGCTAATGCGAATACTAAATGGTGTTCAAAAGACTCAGTTGTTAACGTGGAAGAGTTATTGAAGCTAAAACCGGATGTAGTGTTTATTTATTCGAATGGTGAAAAAGAAATTAAAAAAATGGAAGCTGCAGGACTTAAGGTAGTAGCTTTAAAGAGGGCAGAATTTGACAGTATAAAAGAAAATATAAAAATAATATCTGAAGTACTTCAAAAGAAAGAACGTGGCGACTTATTAGTTGAATATATGGACAAAGAAATTAATGAAGTAACATCAAAGTTAGCTGAAATAAAAGATGAAGATAAACCAAAAGTTATAGAGTTTTATAGTGACATGAAAGTAGCTGTAAAAGCATACGACCATTGGATGAACCCAAGTGGAGCCAATAATCCGGCCCACGAGCTTAAGGGTAAATTAGCTGATGTGGACATGGAGCAGATGATTGTATGGAACCCTGATATCATTTATTTAGGAAATCATTCAGACTTAATGCCGGAAGACTTTATTGAAAATAAGCAGGAAGGAAGAGACTGGTCAACAATTAAAGCTGTAGCTAACAAACAAGTATACAAAATTCCTATAGGTGTTTATAGATGGGATCCTCCTGGGGTTGAAACTCCACTTACAGTTAAATGGGCTGCAAAAATACAGCATCCACAATTATTTTCAGATATGGACATGGAAGTAGAGTTAAAGAATTTCTTTGAATATGTATATAATTACAAATTATCAGATGATGAAGTTGCTACAATATTGAGGAAGTAGTTTTAAGAAAAAAGGAAGAAACATGGATAAAATAAAAGTATTAGAAAAAGGACAAGAATTAGAATATAGCTTTGATAATTTACTAAATTATCATGGTGTAGGTTATCCCGGGGGAGTAGCTCATGCATTTCAAGTCATGAGTAGAGCCTTTCCACTTTTAGATGATGGGAAATTATTAGAAAGAAGAGAGATATATCTTACTACAGCATTTCCGGGGCCAGGAGGGCTAGATGCTTTTGAAATGGTAACAAGATGCGTAACAGATGGTAGGATTTCCGTTGATATTAACTTAAAAGAAGCTGAAGACGTCTTAGAAAGTCCCCATGGAAGATATTATTTTAAATTCAAGTATAGAGATAAAACAGTTGTTATAACTATAAAGCCAGGTTTTGTACTAAAAGAATTTGTTGAATTAGCAAGAAAAGAAGATAGAAGTGAAGAAGAAGAGGCTACTTTGGTTCAGATGAAAAAAGATATGGCAGCAAGACTATTAGCCGCCAAGCCCGAAGAAGTATATGACGCAAAAGTTCTATAAAAGAAAAAGGGGCTGTTGCAAAAGTCCCATCATAGAAAAAGACGAGGTAATATAAAAATCCTCGTCTTTTTTGATACAATGTATTTATGAAAACCGTTAAAATACATCATCATTAACTAACTATACACTAGTTAATGATACAATTCAACTAAGATTAAACTTTAATACAGAAATATATATCCAAGATGACATAAAACTAAGGCTTGTAAAAAATATAATAGAAAGGATGAATCTATCAGAATTAAAAAAAGTCTACTCATCACTTGGAAGAAGACCTACTGTAAACCCAGTAACTATGCTTTGGAGTGGTAGCATTTAATTAGAGTTGGTAAACTCACCAAATCTATGGTATTATTAAAAACACAGAGGTGGTCAAAATGCAATACGACAAAACCTTTAAAGAAGAGGCTGTTAAGCTATCCGATGAAATTGGTCTTAATGCCGCTGCTAATCAACTCGGTATTCCTTATTACACCCTTTCGGGCTGGCGTAATAAACGTAAAAAATATCAGGAAACCGCATATGTTGGAAGCGGTAACAAACGTTTATCTAATGATGCCAAGGATCAAAAGATATGCGAGCTTGAAAAAGAGGTTTTAGAACTTCAACGGTCTAATGACATTCGTAAAGAGGCTCTCGGTTTTTTCGCCGTAAGCCGGAAGAAATAAAGGCTCATTACCGTTATCAGTTCATTTATGACAAGCACAATGAACTTTGGACTTTAAAGATTATGTGCGAAACTCTTCATGTAAGCATTTCAGGTTATTACAAGTATAAAAACAATCTTAATAAACCCGGTAAAGATAATATTCTTTCGGCAGCAATTCAATTGATACTGAATGAATCTCCATACAACGATAATTATGGAACACCAAGAATGCAAATTGCTTTAAAACATAAAGGAATCAAAGCAGGCATTCGCAGAATAACACGTATTATGAGAGAGCATGTATGGCTTCATATTCCTCATCGAAAGCCGAAAGGATTAACACATGCAACAACTGAAATACAGGAACAGGAAAATCTAATAAAGCAGGATTTTTCATCAACTTTGCCATATAAAAAGCTTCTAACTGATATATCTCAGATACAATGTCAAGATGGAAAGCTTTATATTTCACCTATTATGGATTGTTGTAATGGAGAGATACTATCCATTCTAATGAAAGATAACATGAAGAAAGCATTGTGCATTGATACTTTTAAAGCTGTAACTCAAAAATACAATCTGAACGGTGCTATTGTGCATTCTGACAGAGGAAGTCAGTACACTAGCGAAGCCTTTAAACAGGTTCTTGCTAATGCAGGAGTTAGTCAAAGTTTAAGCGGAGTCAATCATTGCTTTGATAACTCTAGGATGGAGAGCTTCTTCGCGACGCTCAAGAAGGAACTTCTTTACAGGATTCCAACCTATCGCATGAAAAGAGAAGAAGTAAAAACAATGATCTTCAGGTATGTATTTATATATTACAATCAAAAACGGATATATACATCAAACCCGGATGGACTTCCGCCGGTTATGTATATGCAGTTGCTGGAGGTTCAACTTCTGGCAGCATAGGAACCATAAACAATTTAGTGAGTTTGAAGACTCTACTTATCTTGACAGTTCCATAGATCAAAGCGACCTCAAAGACTTAAAAAAAGAACTAAACAAGCTTGGAGTAAGTTTCTCAGTAATGAAAAACAAAGAAACCCAAAACTATGAAGTATTTTTCCAAGCCAAAGACATAAAAGTAATGGAATATGCCTTTAAACAAGTCATAGCCAAGGAAAATAAAAAAGAAAAAGAAAGTATCCTAAAAAATAAAGAAATACAAAGACTTATCCAATAACAAGGATAAGACAAAAGAAAAAGTTAAAAAAAGTAAAAGAAAAAGTAAAACCAAACAAAAAAGATATGACCAGAGAAATCTAAATTAGATATTTTATATAAGTCACTAAAATACTACTGGGTCTAGGATCCTTTAGAAAATTCGTTGAAAATTTAGTTTTAGATTATTTCCTTGACAAAGAAATCTTTAAAGATAGAATAATGACATCTAGTTATTAAAACTAGATACAATATTTAGGTATATAAGACTAAGTGAAAAGAATATAAAGGAAATATAAATGGAAAAGATTGCGATTTTGACAGATTCTGCTAGTAATGTTAAAGAAAATATTAGCGAGGGGATTTTTGTGGTGCCCTTGTATGTGAATTTTGAAAATGAATCAAAAAAGGATTTGCTTGAAATAAGTCCAAGTGAACTTTTTGCGAGGATTGATGAAGAAAAGCCATATACATCCGCTCCTTCTATAGAGGATTTTAGGGAAAAGATTAAGATGATTTGGGAGGCTGGCTATAGTAAAATCCTTGCTATTGCCGTTTCCCACGCCTTGTCAGGCTCCTATAATGCTATGAGGCTTGCTCTTGAGAGTCAGGATATGGAATATGTCCTCATTGATAGTTTGAATATTACAATGTCTGAGGGACTTTTGGTAATGTATGCAAAAAGTCTTATAGACAAGGTGGATGACCTTGATCAATTAGCAAAAAAGATTGGGGAGAAAATCAAAGATACCCGTCTTATTGCGACTGTTAGTGATTTAAAATACCTAATTAGGGGCGGGAGGTTGAGTACTGTTGAGGGATTGATTGGAGGAACTCTTAGGATAAATCCAGTCCTTGGTCTTGATGAAAAAGGAACTATTAAAAACTGTAAGTCGGTAATGGGTAAGAAAAGGGCCTTGAATTTCATAGTTGACGAGACAAAAAAAGCCTTACAAAAGGCTGAGAAATATTATTTGGCTATTGCCTATGGCAAGGATAAAGAGGATATAGCTGGCATTAAGGAGAAATTATCAGACCTCATAGAGGGTGCTAATCTTTATTTGGAAGGTCCAGTTACAGCTGTTTTAGGAACTCATTCAGGACCAAGTGTCTATGCTGTAAGTTTTTTAAAAATTAAATAAAAAAGGAACTGACCTCAATTTTCTTATGAAAAGAGGTCAGTTTTTTGTTATAACTTAATAAGTGCCACGAAACTTATTTGCTAAAGATGACCCAATTAAGGGCCTTTGGCAAGACTTCGAATTTTATTTCATTTGTTTTAAAGATTTCACCATCAGCATTGGCAAGAAATTCAGTATTAGACTTGATAGTCCCTGATGTTACCTTTATTTCCCTAAGGTATTTGCTTGATTGGTGGAGACCTTTTTTGTATTTTATAATCATGGATGGTAGTTTGATTAGGGGGATTTTGTCAGCCAAGATTAGGTTTAGTACACCATCATCAATCTTTGCTTCTGGGGCAGGATTGAAGCCCGATCCATAAAAGGCTCCGTTACAAAGTGCTGATATTAAGTATTCTCCCTTGATTTGAAAACTTGATCCATCAATTAATTTGAGGTCGAAATTTAAATTTTCATAGGTTAAATTTGTGAGACTCCTAATTGTGGCCTTGGTGTAGGCGGACTTGCCGAGCTTTGGATTTTTTTCCAAATAGTCATAGGCTCTTTTTAAGACTTGGGTGTCAAAACCGATGCTTGTCACGTTTATAGAGTAAAAGTCGTTAATCTTTATCAGGTCAATTTTTTTTGTCTTAAAATTCAAAAGTGAATCTAAGGAAAAAGACTCGTAGGAAAAGTTTTTTGCAAAATCATTGCCTGTGCCTGTTGGAATGAGACCGAGGGTCATATTTTTCCCATAGGCGACATTAACAAGCTCGTTTAAAGACCCATCACCACCACAGATTATAACTATTTTTTCGTCATAAGCTAGGGAGTCAAAGGCATCTATCAAAAACTTGGTGTGATTTTTATACCTGGTGTCTACCACTTCAATCTCATCAAGCCTTCCTGCCTTTCTAAAAGTCTCTTCTATATCTTCTTTTCTTATGTCAAATTCTGTCTTACCAGCCTTTGAGTTAATAATAAATAAAATTTTTCTCATAGTTAATCCCATTTATCCTTTACTTATAGTCCAAGTATGTCTTGTGGACTAGAATTTTCTATACTTTCCCTTTGTGTAGGCTAATTCAGCAGAAGCAGAGGGATTTATTTTTTTGCCTAAAATGGCAAACTCAGCCCTGGTTACAGCACAAATTTTTTCATCATCGCCGTAAACTTCGCAATCTACAGTGATTATCCTAGACCCTCTTTTGATCACCTTGGCCTTGGCGTAGATATATTCTGTTGCCATGAGGGGTCTTAAGAAGTTGGTTGTCATAGAAAGGGTAGGGGCTGTGTACTTTTTGGCAGAGGCAATGAAACCTGAAGCGTTATCAGCCATGGTCATGAGGACTCCACCATGCACAGCATTTATTTCATTTAGAAAATTTTCTTCCATCTTACACCTTAAAATCAAATTATTTTCGTCTATTTCTCTGATTTCTATATCAAACTGATCATTAAAACTCATATTAACTCCTTGATAAGTATAATTATATGATTTTTGAAAAATCTTTCATTCTTTTACAAGAAAAGATGAATAATTTTGTTAAATAGTATAAAATATATGAGTAAGGAGCGTTTATGAAGAAGAAATACCTATTAATTTTCCTAAGTTTAATCATGGCCCTAGGCTTAGGGGCTTGTTCAAATAATAAAGATAGCAAAGAAATTACAATAAAAACTGTGACAGACCTTATAACAAGGCTTGATAATTATCAGAAAGTCAAGGAAGAGGAAAAACGCCTTGCAGAAGAAGAAAAAAAACAAAAGACTTCAAAAAAATCTATTCAAGAAATAGAAAAAGAAGAAATAGAAGCAAAAGCCAAAAAAGAATTGGAAGAAAGAGCAAAGAAAAAACCTGTAATCAAGAAGGCTAAGTTAAAGGCTTTTGGCGATATTATGGCTCATATAGCTCAGATTCAGTATGCCCACAATAAGGGTGGGGGAGAATATGATTTTTCAGATCAATTCACTTATATAAAAGATTTCGTGAAAAATGCTGATATATCTATTGGAAATTTCGAAACAACATCGAATCCGAATTTGCCATATGCTGGTTTTCCAAGATTTAATGTACCAGAATCCTATTTAAAAAACCTCAAAGATATTGGATTTGACATAGTTACTACAGCCAACAACCATTCTATGGATACAGAGCTTGAAGGAGTCATGACAACAATGGATGCAGTAAAAAAAGCTGGTCTTGATTATGTTGGATCCTTTAAAAATAAGTCTGAAAGAATTTTATTAAAAGAAGTAAACGGTATAAAAATTGCCTTTCTCGCTTATACTTATGGTTGTAATGGCAGGGAAAATCTAATTGTACCAAGGGAAGAAGTTGAAAATCTTTGCTATTTATCAAATGAAGAAGAAATAAAAAAGGACATAAGCATGGCAAAGGCTCAGGGGGCAGACTTTGTTGTAGTTTACCCTCACTGGGGAATTGAATACCAATCTATGCCAAACGAGGCTCAGACAAGTCTAGGCAGGAAGATGATAGATTGGGGAGCAGACCTCGTAATAGGCAACCATCCACATGTGGTAGAACCAGTCGAACTTTACCAAGCAAGTGACGGCAGGGAAGGACTAATAGCCTATGCACTTGGTAATTTCATTTCTTATCAAAATTATGAAAACAATAAGGATATTAGGGTGGAACAGTCCCTCGCCCTTGAAATTGATTTAGAAAAGGACCTAAATAGTGGCAAGAAAAAAATCGCCGACGTGACCTTCCACCCAATATGGGTTGGTTCTTATTATAATGAATATGGAATAGATGTTAAAAACCATTTAACAGAAGACTTTCTCGAAGGCGGAAAATATTTTGATCTAGTAAACGAAAGCCAAAGAGCGAGGATAAAAAAAGCCAACGACATGACCTTAAAAATTGCAAATACAGGAGTCCAATGATGGTAAATTTTGAGCTTAATATCCTAAACGCCATACAAAACCTGAGATCTACGCCCTTAGATAAGTTTATGGTAACAATCTCATCTGTAGGCAACCTATCTCTAATATGGATAGCCTATATCCTAATATTTTTAGCAGCCAAAGAATTAAAGAATCAAGGCAAGATAATGATAATAGCCTTTATCTTAAATATTTTGCTAGTAAACCTACTGGTAAAAAACCTAGTAGCAAGGCCAAGACCTTATGAAGTGGCAAAGTTTACAGGCCTTTTGGTCCACAAACTATCTGACAATTCTTTCCCATCAGGCCACACATCTTACGCCTTCACCTTTGCCACAATTCTCACCATCTTAAATAAGAATAAACCTTTAATTATTTTTACAGACCTTCTTGCAGTATTGATCGCCTTCTCAAGGCTCTACCTTTACGTCCACTTCCCAACAGATGTCCTAGCAGGGATTGGATTTGGGCTATTGATAGGAATCTTGTCGATAAAAATATATAAGTCACAAAAATATAGGCAAATAAAAGAAAAATATAATTTACATCGGGAATAAAGTGTGATATAATGAATTGGTAAGCATTTATGCCGGTGTGTCGGAACTGGCAGACGAGATAGACTCAAAATCTGTTGTCCTCCGGGGCGTGTGGGTTCGAGTCCCACCACCGGCACCAAACACTCAATAAGCGTTGGATTCCCAACGCTTTTTTGCTGTCTAAATTTTAAAAAATCATATCCAGACTAATTTCAGCTTTTGCAATACCTATAATTTATCATAATCTTTATAAAAATATTAAATGAAGTTTTGTAACATTTTTATTTCTAATTCGTTATTATAGTAGAGGTACTCTTTAAAAAGATTGAAAAATAAAGTTTTAATGATTAATAATGGTTGATTTTAAAGATTTTAAACGTTCGCAGTTTGATTAATGGAGGGATATATGTCTTATAGGCTAAATGTAGTATCAAGAGTGATGAGAAGCAAAAGATTTTTCTTATCTATACTTATTATTTTATTATCTATGATTTTTTCTTTAACCGCCTTTGTTGAAGAGGGCATGGAATACTTTTTCAAACACGACTATGCTATGACATTTTTACAAGGATATAACGGGGATAGGTCTTTGCTTACAATTTTAGGGCCTCTAATCGCAACCCTTCCTTTTTCCGCCCAACATGTTGAAAACAGTAAGAGTGGGACAATGAAATATCTTGTAGCAAGAATGGGTTATAAAAAATATTTCAATTCTAACTTCATAATAAATTTTCTCACATCTTTTATAACTTTCGCTTTTGGTATGGTCATATTTTTTATAGGGTGCTTTGTGTTTTTTTCCAAGAATCTCAATATGGATGCCTATATGGGAATGACAGGAGTATCCACCTATAAGAAGCTTATAGATAAATCTGCCCTACTTTATATATTGGCAATAATTCTACATTGTGCATTTGTAGGTGCTTGTTATAGCAGTGTGGGGCTTTCTTTATCTTATTTTATTAAAAATAAGTTTGTCGCATGGATAGGACCTTTTATTATAGCCACAATAGGATCTTTGTTTGCGATGTTTGTTGGACTTACTAAGCTTGAGCCAATGGCAATATTTGATGTGTCAAGAGTCCAAGGAATGACGCCTGTATTTGTTATTTCCTACCTGATAATAAGCCTCTTACTATCCTATGTTTTATCTTTATTGAAATTTAAAAAGGATATAGAAAACGATGAAGAAATATAAAAATTTAAAAACGTTCTATATTATCTTTATATATCTATTAGTGGCAGTTTCAATACTTGCAAGTTTTAGCCAGCTTATTAGCTTTAAATATAAGTATGGGAATTTTAACTTTGGGGAAATGATTCTTCTAATGTTTAACGACTCCTATACTGGATATTTTACTTTTCCTTTTTTATTAGGCTTTGTTTTGATGATTCAAAGTCCAGTTGAACAAAATATATTCTTCACTCTAACAAGGTACACAAATAGGAAAGAATTTTATAAAAACAAACATACAAAAGTTATTAAAAGCCTTTTAGCCTATGTAGGTTGTATTTGTTTATTTTGCCTAATAGTAGGGATAGGATCTTCAAACTTTGGACTTAATATTTCTCAAGCAACAAAAGAATTTGCAAATCTTTATTTGCTAGGGAATTTTGAAACGAATAACATAATTTTGGAAATATTTAAGCTAGTCATTTTGCAGGTTTTGCTCCTATATTTCTTTTCCCTAGTCCATGCTCTTTTAATACAATTTAGGATTTCACAATCCCTTGTATTTGTCATATATACAGGCATCCTAATAATTGCGGCAGGAATGAGTTTGGGATTTTTTGGGGATGTGATTAAGGATTTTTCCCTTTTTTCATTAGCAAGTTCAATTAATGGATGTGGGATAAAGTTTATTTATAGGTTGTTAGTCCTAGCAGGTATAGATTTGATTTTGCTTATATTGAATTTTAAAATATTTGAAAATAAAGACATTAACCTTCCAAAGGGAAGTAAAGAGTATCAGAACGAGTAAGGAGGTAGAATATGGATCTTATAAGATTAGAAAATGTATCAAAAGCTTTTGGAAATAAGAAAGTAATAGATAATATTTCCTATAATTTTGAAGCAGGTAAAATATATGGGATTGTCGGAACAAACGGGTGTGGAAAGAGTGTTTTATTTAAGTTGAATTCAGGCTTAATGAAAGCATCTTCTGGTAAAATTATAGTTAATAAAACAGTTGTTGGAAAAAATGGGGCTATGCCAGCTGACTTGGGTTTACTAATTGAACATCCAGGATTTTTACCAAACCTAACAGGATTTGAAAACTTAGACCAATTAGCTGCTATAAAAAATAAAATCACCAAGGCAGATATTGAAGAGATCTTAAAAGAGGTAGCCTTGTACCAAGATAAGGATGTAAAGGTAAAAAAATATTCTTTAGGAATGCTCCAAAGACTAGGAATAGCCCAAGCCCTTATGGAAAAACCAAAACTCCTGCTCCTTGATGAACCCTTTAATAGTATGGATTACGAAGGAGTAGTAGAACTCAGGGAAATAATTAAGTCTTACATTAGAAGCAGTGGAGCTACAATGCTTATCACATCCCACAACAAGGAAGATATCGACATCTTATCTGACCAAGTTCTAATTTTAAAAAATGGAAAACTAAAGGAATTAAAAGATTGAGAAAAAAACTCAATCTTTTTTGCTAAAACATTATAAATAATTTGTGTGTGGTCCCTTATTCACTTTATATTATTCATATTTATATTATTATCACTAAAGAAGATTTTGGCAGACATTAAAGTATGCTTTAATATTTGGTAATTTAATTTTGTAAAAAATTATAATCTGTTATAATAAATATGTTATCACTCCTATACTGATAGCAGTTAGGAGGTGATTTGTATGAAAGAACTGATTTCCTTTTTAGTGTCTGTTGCGGTTGGCGTAACTACTCATTATGTCATCAAGTGGTTAGACGGATACATTAATAGTGATAACTAACCCAAAACAAAAAAAGACGAGTTGCCTCTCGTCTTTTTTGTGATTCGTATGAATCTGATTTCCTTTTACTCAATCTTATTATACTACTAGCATTATATTATTTCCAATATTATCTTATTGCATTTTTTAAATAAATTAATTACCAAACAAATCCAGAATATCTTTCATTTTTCTTTAAAAAATTTCCAATATAAGTTATACTATAAGGTAGGATAGTGTTTTATGCTATTTTGATAGTTAAGGAGATATAATGAAGAAAACTGTTATGTTGATTGATGGGTCGAGTTTGATCTTTAGGGCTTTTTTCGCTCTACCAAACCTTTCCAACAATGACGGGGTTATGACTAATGGCGTTTATGGTTTCTTGACCATGTATAGGAACGCCTTTGATAAATACAAGCCTGATTATGTTCTTGTGGCCTTCGATAGGTCTTCTAAGACCTTTAGGAATGATGAGTACAAGGATTACAAGGCTAATAGGGATAAGACTCCAAATGAGCTTTCCTACCAGTTTGGGATTTTGAAGGATGTTCTTGATTCTATGGGGGTTAAGTACACTGACCTTGATGGTTTCGAGGCTGATGATATAGTTGGCACCTACGCAAGGATGGCCAAGGAAGCTGGAGATGAGGCTGTTCTTATCACTGGTGATAGGGATTATTTGCAGCTTGTTGACGATAATGTCCTTGTATATCTGACCAAAAAAGGCGTTTCGGATACTGTAGAGTACACAGTTGATAAAATCAAAGAGGAATATGGGATTACTCCTAAGCAACTTATTGATGTGAAGGGTTTGATGGGAGATAAGTCGGATAATATTCCTGGTGTTGATGGCATTGGCGAAAAGCGTGCTTTAGAATTTATTAGAAAGTATGGGTCAATTGAGAATCTTTACGACAACCTTGATGAGATTTCTGGAAAGAAGACCAAGGAAAGTCTAGAAAACAATGAGGCTGTTGCCTATATGTCTAAAAAAATCGGCACCATTGTAACTCACGCTCCAGTAGAATTTGAATATGACGATCTTGCACTTGGTGAAGTTGACAAAGAAGGACTTAGGGAGAAATTTTCAAAACTTAATTTCAATAAGTTTTTAGAAGAACTTGATGGGGACGGATCTGAAAGTGAAAGCAAGGAATTTACCTATAAAATTGGCGGAAATTTAAAAGACCTAATTGATTCTAGCAAGAAAACCAAGGAAATTTTCTTTAAATCAGTTTATGATGGTGAAAATTATATCCATTCTGAAATCTATAGGCTAGCTATTAAGACTAAGGATACTGACACTTATATAATCGAGCCAGAGAAAATTTCTGAACTAAAAAATATTTTTGAAGATAAAACTATAAATAAGATTTCCTTTGATATTAAAGAAGAGATGGTGCTTTTGGATAAGCTAGGCATTGACCTAATTGGTCCTTATGATGATTTGATGCTCATGCACTATTTAATTGACCCATCCAGGTCTTCCTACGATTTGAAACTTTTAAGTCAGTCATATTTGACCTATGAACTTGATAGCGATGAAAGTCTAATTGGCAAGGGAGCTAAGACTAAAAAATACGCTGAAGTTGACCAAGATGACCTTGCGAAGCTTTTAGCTAGTCAAGTAAATGCCATAGAAGATTCTAGAGATAAGGTCTTTAAAAACTTGGCTGAATATGAAATGGTTGACCTTTATGAAAATATAGAAAAAAGGTTGGCAAGGGTGCTTGCTTCGATGGAAATAATTGGATTTGGCACTGACAGGAAAATCCTTGAAGGTCTTAAGGCAGATTTAGATAAGCAAATCGAAGCAATAACATCAGAAATTTACGACCTAGCTGGTAGTGAGTTTAATATAAATTCAACTAAGCAATTGGGCGAAGTTTTATTTAAGGACTTGGACCTTCCGGTTGTAAAGAAAACAAAAACCGGATTTTCTACAGATGCAAAGGTGCTTGAAAAGCTTAGAGATAAGCACCCAATTATTGAAAAAATCGAAAGATACAGGGAAATTTATAAATTGCGTTCAACCTATATAGAAGGGCTTGAGAATGCTATTGATGAAGACGGCAGGATTAGATCAACCTTTAGGCAAAATATTGCTTCGACAGGCAGACTTTCAAGTCAAGAGCCAAACCTACAAAATCTTCCAATCAAAACCGACGAAGGAAGGGCCATTAGGAAGGCCTTTAAGGCAGGCGAGGGCAAGATTTTAATTGATGCTGACTATTCACAAATTGAATTAAGAATTTTAGCAAGTCTTGCAGATGATAAGAATATGCAAGATGCCTTTAACCATGGCATTGATATCCATACTCAAACAGCTTCAGAAGTTTTCCATACTCCCCTAGATGAAGTCACAAAACTTCAAAGATCTGAAGCCAAGGCAGTAAATTTCGGTATAATTTATGGTATAAGTGACTATGGCCTATCGCAAAATTTGAATATTCCAAGACCTAGGGCCAAGGAGTATATTGACAAGTACAAAAAATCCTACCCACAAATCAAGGAATACATGGATGACGTCGTACAACTCGCTAGAAGCCAAGGCTATATAGAAACTTTATTTAAAAGACGCAGGTATATACCAGAAATATCTTCGAGAAATTTTAATGTCAGAAGTTTTGGTGAAAGGATTGCCCTAAATACACCAATCCAAGGCACAGCTGCTGACATAATTAAAATAGCAATGATAGATACCTATAATAAGCTTAAGGAAGAAGGCCTTGATGCCAAAATTATCCTTCAGATTCACGATGAAATAATCATAGAATCCAGCGAAAAGGATAAGGAAAAGGCACGTGATATCCTTAAGAAATGCATGGAAGGTGCAGCAAATCTCAAGGTAGACTTGCTAGTAGATATTGGTTTTGGAGAAAGCATGTATGAATCCAAATAAAATAGTAATTACAGGCACAATCGGTTCGGGCAAATCAGCTGTAAGTGAAATTGTTAAAGATTTAGGCTTTAAAGTCATAAGTGCCGATGAAGTTAATAAAAAACTTTTGGAAGAAGGTGGGCAAAATTACGAAGCCATCAAGGCAGATCCCTTCTTTAGAAAGGCCTTTGACGGCAATATCCTAGATAAGAAACATCTGGCAAAGATGATTTTCTCGGCGCCTGACCTTATGAAAAGGCTAAACTCTTTGACTCATCCCATAATTGCAAGGGAAATTGAAAACGAAATTGATAGGATTGGTGAGAAAAATATTTTTATCGAGATACCATTATTTTATCAAATGACAGTGAGATTCCCTGCTGACTTGGTTTTATTTGTTGAGGCAGATAAAAATATCCAAGCCCAAAGACTGGCGAAAAGAGACGATATTGGTGGATTTTATGCAGAGTCAAAGATAAGAAACCAAGAAGCCCTAATGGGTCCAAGGTATGCAAATGAAATTGTAATTAAAAACAACACAAGCCTTGAAGACCTAAGGGAAAATGTAAAAAAAATCCTAAGAATGGAGAAAATTTATGAAAGTAATTAAATGGTTTGGCAAGCTTATAGGTTTTATCTTTCTTGCAATCTTAATTTTATTTGTAGTTTGTTATGCTACCATAGCCTATCAAACTTCAAGGACAAGGATTAGCTACCAAGATGAGATTTATAAGTGTTCTGAAAAGTATAATGTGGACCCACTTTTAACAGCATCAATTATAAAAGTAGAATCAGATTTTGATAAGGATGCTAAGAGCCATCAGGGAGCCCAAGGTTTGATGCAACTACTAAATGAAACTGCATCCCATGCAGCAGAGTTGACTGGCAAAGAATATTTTCCAGACAAGCTATCTGATGTTGAATACAACTTAGACTTGGGTATAGCTTATTATGATTACCTTTATAGGTATTACAATAATAGGGACCTTGCCCTTGCAGCTTACAATGGTGGGGTAGGTAATGTTGACAAATGGATAAAGGAAGGTTTGCTTGACCCAGCAAATCCTGATGTTTTAAAAATTCCATTTGAAGAAACTAGGCAGTATGTAACTAAAATTGATGCAAATTATGATGTGTATAAAAAATTTTACAAGAAGGGTCTGCCTAGCGAAAAGAGAATGGCTAATCTAAAGCAGTTGGCCTTTGATAATTTTATGGTTTTTATCGAAGATATTATAGCAAATATTAGATAAACCATTGAGAAATTTCCCGATATAATCTATAATATAGGTATCGGGAAATGAAATTTTTTAAGAAGGAGAAATTTATGGCAGCTAATACTGTGACATTTGCCCACGGTGTTAAGATGGAAGAATACAAAGAGCTTTCAGAAAATAGCAGTCTTCATACTGCAAATATACCAAAGCTTGTAACTATTCCACTCACCCAACATATAGGTGCACCAAGCAAATGTAATGTTAAGAAAAATGACGAAGTTGCTGTAGGAGATCTTTTAGGATCTGCAGTAGGTAACTTTTCAGCAAATATCCACTCCTCAGTAGCAGGAGTTGTAAAAGATGTTATCGATATTCAAAGTGCCTCAGGCAAAAATTGCAAGGCAGTTGTAATCGATACAGAAGGTTTCGACCAAGAAGTAGAATATACCGAGGTTGAAAACGTAACCCTAAGCCCGGAAGAAATTGTAGCTAAGGTCAAAGAGGCAGGAATTGTTGGTATGGGTGGCGCAGCTTTCCCAGCGCACATCAAATATTCACCAAATAAACCAATAGATACTGTAATAGTAAACGGGGCAGAGTGTGAACCTTACATAACTTGTGATGACTACATAATGAAAAATTATCCTTTACATATAATAAAAGGACTCATCCAAGTACTTAAGGCTGTAAATGCCAAAGATGGCGTGATTGCTATAGAAAATAACAAGCCACAGGCTTACAAATCTATGACAGAAGCCTTAGCAGAGTTTGCCAAGACAAATAAATTTGATGGAACAATCAAAGTTGTTAGCCTTGAAACTAAATACCCACAGGGTGATGAAAAAAGACTTATAAATGCAATCCTAAAAAGAGAAGTACCATCAGGTGGACTTCCAATGGATGTAGGAGCAGTTGTATCTAATATTTCAACTGTAAATGCGATTTATGAAGCCCTATTTATGGGTAAACCACTTTATGAAAGAATCCTTACAGTGACAGGTAGGACAGTTAAAAATCCTCAAAATATGCGCGTAAGAATTGGTACAAGTTTTAATGACCTCATCGAAGAAGCAGGCGGTGCTGAAGAAATTGCCAAGGTTATTAACGGTGGACCAATGTGTGGTATAGCCCAACCTGACCTTAATAAACCAGTAGAAAAAGCAACAAACTGTATCTTAGTTTTTGATAGCAAGGATGCCTTCATAGAAGATCCTACACCATGCATCAGATGTGGTAGGTGTGTAAGCGTATGTCCGGTATTCTTATTACCAAACTACATCCACAAACATGCCCTTGATGGTAGGTTTGAAAAGGCAGACGAAGAAGGAGCACTTGATTGTATTGAGTGTGGTTCTTGCTCATTCGTTTGTCCAGCCAGAAGACCATTAGTTGAGGCAATAAAGTTTGCTAAGAGACAAATAAGACAGGCAGGAAAATAGGGGGAAATATGGAAAATAATAAACAATTATTAGTAACAGCTTCTCCACATATTAGGAGTAAAAGAACAGTTGCAAATGACATGCTTGATGTTATTATTGCACTAATTCCAGCAGGCGCCGTTTCTGTTTACTACTTTGGTTATAGGGCTCTAGTTCTTATCTTAGCATCTGTGATCACTTGTGTATTGGCTGAGACAATATTTAATAAATGCACCAAAAGGCCTAATTCGGTAAAAGACCTATCAGCAGTTGTAACTGGTATCTTACTAGCTTATAACGTGCCATTTACACTTCCAGTATGGCAACTTGTAATTGGTTCTGTATTCGCAATTGTAATTTGTAAGATGCTCTATGGTGGTATTGGTCAAAATATCGTAAACCCAGCCTTAGGTGCGAGAGCATTTTTGATGGCATCTTGGTCATCTACAATGACAAACTTTGTACCAACTGAAAGAGTAGCAACACTTAAAACAGTTAGCGATGTATCAATGCTAACAGCAGCAACACCACTTTCTGATCCAAAATCTTACACAATTATGGACTTATTTATAGGTCACATACCAGGTTGTTTGGGTGAAATAAGTGCGCTTGCCTTATTAATCGGTGCTTTATACTTATTAGTTAGAAAAGTAATTCACATAAGAATTCCACTAGTATACATACTAACAACTACCGTAATCCTTGCAATCTTTGGCGATAAGGTAAATCTAGAATATATACTCAAAAATATTTTATCTGGTGGTCTAATCCTTGGTGCCTTCTACATGGCAACAGACTACACCACAGCTCCAATAACTCCAAAAGGACAAATCGTATTTGGCTTTGGTTGTGGATTAATAACTGCAGTTATTAGACTTTGGGGTGGATACCCAGAAGGTGTTTCTTATTCAATCTTACTTATGAACCTCCTAGTACCAGTTATAGAAAAACACACTAGGGATAGGATTTTTGGTAAGGCCAAGGCAAAAAAAGGAGGAAAAAATGAACAATAGTTTAAAATTAGGTTTTAAATTACTTCTTATTACCTCAGTTACAGCCCTAGCTCTAGCCTTTACAAATAACATGACTAAGCCAATCATAGAGGCTCGTCAACAAGAAGAACTAGAAGAATCTTTGTCAGTTGTTTATAAGGCAGATAGCTACGAACAGCTAGATGTTGAAAAGCCTGATACAATAGAAGCCGTTTACAAGGCTAAGGGTGCTGACGGGGACGGATATGTTTTCCAAATCCTATCACCAGGTGGTTATGGTGGCGCTATAGAATTTTTAATCGGTGTTGACAAAGACCATAACATAACTGGATTTGCTCCACTAAACCATTCAGAGTCTGCCGGTTTCGGTAAGCAAATGGAAGAAGATTTCTTCAAACAAGGAATGGTTGGAGTAAATATGGACAAAGAAGTTAAGGCAAGTAAAACAGGTGGAGAAAATGAAATAGTTGGCATAACAGGTGCCACAATTTCAACTACAACTATTCTTAGAGGTATTAACGCCGCTAGAGAAGTACTTACTAAGCTAGAATAGGAGATATCATGGAAAAACAAACAGATAAAAAACCAAGGGTAAATTATGGCAAAATATTTACCGATGGTATTATTAAAAACAACCCTGTCCTAGTACAGATGGTTGGTATGTGTTCAGTACTAGCTATATCTTCATCATTAACCAATGCTGTTGGTATGGGAGTATCTGTAACCTTCGTACTTGTAATGAGTAACTTAGTTATATCATTACTTCGTAATTTCATCTCAGATGAGATCAGAATCCCATCATTTATCGTTGTAATAGCAGGTTTCGTAACTATAGTTCAAATGCTAATAAAGGCTTATGCTCCTGCTCTTGATAAGAGCTTGGGTATCTTTATCCCACTTATAGTTGTAAACTGTATAATCCTAGCTCGTGCTGAAGGTTTTGCATCACAAAACGGCCCAATCCCATCAATCGTAGATGGTATCAGCCAAGGACTTGGTTATACAATAGCTATTTCAATCCTAGCTTTCTTTAGGGAGTTATTAGGATCAGGAACACTTTTTGGCATGGCAATCTTACCAGAAAAATACACCATAGGCTTCATGGTTCAACCAGCATCATCATTTATAGTCCTAGGTCTTATATTTGGTGCCTTCCATGCTATAATGAACAGAAAGAATAATTAGGAGTTATTATGGCAGAATTATTTAAAATTATAATAGCAACTATATTTGTATCAAACTATGTATTAGGACAATTCTTAGGTATCTGTCCAACCCTCGGTGTAACCAGCAAGGTAGAAACAGCAAGAGGTATGGGCTTTGCAGTAATCTTTGTAATAGTACTTGCGACAATAATTACTTGGTTTATCCAACACTACATACTAGAAGCATTTAATGTGCAATACCTACAGACAGTTGTCTTTATCTTGGTAATTGCGACCTTGGTACAATCAGTAGAAACAGTAATGAAAAAATCAATGCCAGCCCTTTATGGTGCTCTTGGTGTTTACCTACCACTTATCACAACAAACTGCGTGGTATTAGGTGTGGCTATTAAGGCAATAGACTTATCATACAACCTTGTAGAGTCAACAGTTTATGCCTTTGCAGCATCAATTGGTTTTATGCTTGCAATCGTACTACTTGCTTATCTAAGAGAAAAAATCGAATACAACAATGTGCCTGAGTCATTTAAGGGAGCTCCAATGTCTCTTATAACCCTAGGTCTAATGGCTATAGCCTTCATGGGCTTTGCAGGTTTAGCATAGGAGGAAAGAATGCAGAATTTATTATTGCCGGTAGCAATCCTTGCTATAATGGGTTTTATCTTTGCGATAGCCCTAGGCTTTATATCAGAAAAATTTCACGTTGAAAAATCAGTTAAAGAAGCAGCAGTTAGGGAATGCCTTCCAGGTGCTAACTGTGGTGCTTGTGGTTTCCCTGGTTGTGACGGACTTGCAGCAGCAATCGCCAAGGGCGAAGCTCCTGTAAATGCTTGTGCTATTGGTGGTGCAAGTGTTACTGCAGCAGTAGCCAAGGCTATGGGAGTTGAAGCAACTGGTGCTGATGAAAGAAAGGTTGCCCTCGTAAATTGTAACGGTAACTGCGAAGCAGCTAAAGACCAATATAAATACCAAGGTCTTGATGATTGTAGGGTACAAATTGCCTTATTTGGTGGCAAGAAGGCTTGTGATTATGGTTGTATCGGTTGTGGTACTTGTGAAAAAACTTGTCCATTTGATGCAATTCATATCATAAATGGTGTTGCCAAAGTAAATAGGGATAAGTGTGTTGCTTGTAAGAAGTGCGTAGACGTTTGTCCAAAAAATATCATCCAACTTGTACCATTTAATCAAAAACAAGCAGTACTTTGCTCATCACATGATAAGGGCAAGGACGCTAGGGCTAAGTGCTCTAATTCTTGTATAGGATGTTCAATCTGTGCTAGAACTTATCCAGAAGCATTTGAAATGGACAACTTCCTATCTAAGGCTGTAAATGTTGATGGTATTGATTTAGAATTACTAAAGACAGCAGCAGATAAATGTCCAAACAAATGTATAAATATATTTGAATAAAACGTGAAGAAGACCCTCCGGGGTCTTTTTTTTATGGGCAAAAACTATATAATATATCCATGATTAAATTATAAAATATTTAGATAGAGATATGAGGTATATATGAAAATAAAAAAAGGAGATATAATTGTAATTGTAGGTCTTATACTCTTAAGTTTTGGCATCAATTTTGCAATTAATAAGGCTATGTCCGGCTATGAAGGAGATATGCTTGTTGTAGAGCAAAATGGAAAAGTCATAAAGAAACTTCCTATGGATAAGGATACTGAATTTAAAGTGGAATATGGTGGTCACTATAATACAATTGTGATCAAAGATAAGAAAGCCTATATGAAAAAAGCTGATTGTCAAGATCAAATTTGTACCCATATGCATCCTATAGACAAGGAGGGGCAATCTATTATTTGCCTACCTCATAGGTTGTTTTTGGAAGTCGAAAGCCATGGGGATAAGAAAGATAAGAAGGATAAGGAAGATGGAATAGATAAGGTGGTTCAATGATGGGAAAAAACATTAAAGATTTAACTAATATGGCCCTTTTGGTAGCCCTTGCCCTTATAATTTCACTTATAGAATTACAAATTCCAGTTCCTGTGCCTATACCAGGTGCAAAACTCGGACTTTCCAATATAATAATACTAGTAAGTCTTTATTTTTATGGATTTAAGGCAAGTCTTACCATAGCCCTATTAAAAAGTTTTATGCTGGTGTTGATAACCGGAGCGGTGACTTCGTTTTTCTACTCAGCAGCAGGTGCTATTCTTTCATCAATCGCTATGGCGATTGGATTAAAATATCACGACAGGTTATTTTCATTCATTGGAGTTAGTGAGATAGGAGCCTTTGCTCACAATTTGGGACAAATAATAGTCTCTGCTATTATAATGGAAAATATTAAGATGTTTACTTATTTTCCAGCCCTAGTTATAGTTGGGACCTTTAGTGGTTTTTTTGTTGGGCTCTCCTCAAACTTTATTATAAAGCATATGAAAAAAATAAACATCGGAGAAAATGTTTAATGAAACAAACTATCAAGGATATGAAGCTTACAGATAGGCCAAGGGAAAAACTTATCAAGTTTGGCCACGCCAGCCTAAGTGAAAAGGAGCTTCTAGCGATTATAATATCAACTGGCACAGATAAGAAAAATGCGATTGAACTTGCAGAAGAAATCCTAGCCACCTTTAGTGAAGAGGCTCTTCTTGAAATAGAAGTGGAGGAGTTGACTAAAATTAATGGAATCAAAGAAGCCAAGGCCTCAAAGATTGTAGCCAGCCTTCAATTTGGCAAGAGGATTAAGGAAAAAATTCTGAATAAGAAAAAATATCAAATAAATTCAAATGAAGAAGCCTATGAATTTATTAAGGATACTATTAGTCTAAAGGATAGGGAATATTTTTATACGATTTTACTCAATAACAAGAATGAAGTTATTTCAAAAGAGCTGATTTCAATTGGCGACCTATCATCATCTATAGTTAATCCTAGGGAAGTCTTTAAGCCAGCTATAAAAAAATCAGCCAAGTCTATGATACTTGCCCACAACCACCCTTCGGGTAATCCTAGCCCATCAAAGGCAGATTTGCTCATTACCCATAGGTTGATAGATGCGGGTAAAATCCTTGATATCACTGTTCTTGACCATTTAATAATTGGTCATGGAACATACGTAAGTTTGAAAAAAGATAATTATATATAGGAGTTTAGGATGAAATTTAAGATGATTGCTACAGATTTTGCCATAGACCTTGGCACTAGCAATATTTTAGTATATAAAAAAGGCGAGGGCCTTATAATAAATGAACCATCAAGCCTGGTTCTCGACGAAAATCACACCAAGGTTATCGCTGTGGGTCAACAAGCCAAGGACATGCTAGGCAAAACTCACGAGGATATTCAAGTTGTAAAACCAATTAAAAATGGCGTTATAACTGACTTTAACCTTACAGAGGCCATGTTAAATTACTTTTTTGATAAGGTAAATGTCGGCTTTAGCCTAATCCAACCAAGAGTTGTCATAGTTATACCATCAGGCATCACAGACATACAAAAAAGAGCTGTAGAAGATGCAGCCCTCCATGCAGGAAGCAGGGATATAATCTTAGTTGATGAGTCTTTAGCTTGCGCTTATGGTATGAACTTGGCACCTAACGAACCTAAGGGAATTTTACTAATAAATATGGGAGCTGGCACAAGTCAGGTAGCTGTTATTTCCCTAAATGGAATTGTAGTATCATCTACAATCAATAAGGGTGGAGATTACCTTGATGAAAAGATTGTTGATTATTTTAGGGAAGAGAAGAGCCTAGAAATTGGTAAAAACACAGCTGAAGAAGTAAAGATTAAGCTGGCTAGCCTTAAGGTAAAAGACGGCAATAACGAGATGGAAGTAAATGGCAAGGATTTGAATGATTCAAGGCCTAATACTGTAAAGGTCTTATCTAGTGAATTAGTTTCATGTATCCTACCTTTTGCTGATGAGGTTTGCGAAATGGTATTGGCAACCTTAGAAAAGACCCCACCAGAAATTTCTTCAGATATAAAGAAAAATGGGTTTGCTCTATCCGGATCCCTATCACAGCTTTCAGGCCTGGCAGAATATATAGAAAAGAAAATCGGTCTTAAATCTTATCGTTCTGAAGATCCTTCAAAAGATGCTATTTTAGGAGCTGGACAAATTTTAGAGGATCCGGATAAGTTTTTACAATATCGTAAGTAGGTGACTATGGCATATAAGAGAGTTAAAAAAGATAAAAAGCCTTTCATTTTGACAGTTGTAGGTCTAAGTTTACTTATAATTATTTCTAGTCAAACAGAAGGCCTATCAAAAACCGGGTCAAACCTCGCAAATTCTATTTTTAAACCAATAGAAGGGGTGACATATTCTATCTCATCAGCAATAATTGAGCAGATAGAAAGAACAATTGGTTCTAAGGAAACCCGAGAACAAGTACTAAAATTAGAGGCTGACAACAGGTCTCTTGTAATGGAAAATGCAAGACTTCTTGCTACTATAAATAGGGAAGAATTTCTAAAAGAAGAAGCCCAGGCAACTAAGGGAACCGACAATAAGTATATAAAGGCTAAACTTATAAATACAGATGTTAATTCCATGACCACTCATTTTAATATAGACAAGGGTGCAGTTGATGGGATTGAAAAGAACGATATTATCCTTCAAGCTGTTGGAGATAGCAAATTTTATACAGGCCTTGTAGGCAAGGTCACAGAAGTTTACCAAACAACAGCCAGGGTTGAAACAATAAATTCAAATAAAAATGACGTATCCTTTGTAAATGCAAACTCAGGCGATTACGGAGTAATAGATATTTTTAATAAAAACACCATCCAAGGTTACATGATTGACCTAGAAAGTAAGATTAATGAAAAAGACATCCTTCTTACAAGTGGCTTGGGAGGAATTTATCCTTACGGTATCTACATAGGCAGGGTATCCACAGTAACAATGAGCGAGGATTCATTAAGGAAAAATATAACTATAAAATCACCAGTTGATTTTTCACACCTATATAGGGTCTTGGTATTAAAACACGACTCAACCTATACCATAGATGATAGACCAGTAACAAAGGAGAAAAAGCAAAAGGAGGGAGAAATCTATGAATAAATTTAAGAGTTTTTTGATTTTATTTATAAGTTTTATTTTACAAACCTCAATCTTTTCTAAAATTGATATCCTGGGAGCGAATATAAATATAATAATCCCAGTGACCATTGCCTTTTCACAAATACTGCCAAATAAGACAGGAAGAGTTGGGGGCCTTATTGTAGGTCTATTTGAGGACCTCCTATTTACAAGCTTAATCGGTGTAAGAGCCTTATCTTACTACCTAATAGGGGTGGTATCCTCAGGGGAATTTATAAAAGTTTCTAAGGATAAGCAGGCAGGTATTATTGTGTGCATCCTTGCAACTTTTTTTAACTTTGTATTGGTCAATGGTATTTATTATGTTTTTGGCAAGAGCCTCAATTCTATAACAGGCTACTTGGGTTTAGAAATTATAGTTGAAGCTATCTTTAATTCGGTAGTCTACTTAGGCTATTATGAACTAATCAAAAAAACAATGTATGTACCAACCTATAGGATTTAGAGGGGTTTATGAAAAATAGTAAAGAGAATAGACTAATTTTCATCCAGGTAATTGTGGTAGCCGCCATCCTTGTCATAGCCTTTAGACTTTTTAATGTAATGATTTCCAAGGGAGATTATTATAGGGACCTATCTGATAATAGAAAGGTTAAGGAAGTTGACGAGCTTGCCAGTAGGGGCAATATCTATGATAGAAATGGCAAAATCCTAGCCACATCAATCCCATCATTTGCTATCAAACTCTATAAAGACGAATTGATGGCCTTGAAGGATGAAAAAAGAATTGATTTAATTGCAGATCTTGTAGATATCCTTGAAGAAGATGGGGTTAACTATACTGAAGATTTCAATATAAAATTAAATACATTTAAATATAAGAATAAAGAAGATTATTTTAAGAAAAAACAAATGCCAATCGAAGAAGTTGTTGATAAGCTAATTGACAATGATTTGATTGAAGAGTTTTTGCTATCTTGCTATTCAGAAGATGGAATCAAATATGAAACACTAAACACAGCCATCCTTGCTCTAAAGAAAAGGGGGATAGTTGTGCCAGTTCATATAAGCCAACAGGATGGTAAACTCAAGGTAGAATATAAAAAAAATTATGAGAAAAAACTTGCCTCTATTGGTCACAAAAAGGACGACGATCCAATAGACGTAATCCTAGAATCAGTCGGTGAAGACAGGTCTGTACTCTTATCAATTTTGCAAAATTCACATGCAAGGATTCTCGCCTATAAGATTTTGGACGCCAATAAACTATTGGGTGACCTTGCCATGGATGCTTATTCTATAAAAAGTGACCAGGACCTAATAGAAAAAAAGGCCAAACTCCACAAGGTCTTTAAAAAAATTACTCTTGATTCAAAGGCAAGCGATGATTTTTATGAGATAGTAAAAAATGCGACAATCAAAGATGTCTTAACATCTGCCATGGTTGATGATAAGGGAGCCTACATTATTCCTGCCAATATGTTAATAGAAGAACTTGAAAACAAGGGCATATATGCTAACTTTGAAACTGAAGTTATTACAGAAAGCAAGGATGATAAAAACCAGTATTCGGTTGATGTAAGGTTTAAAAATCCTCAAGCAGGTTCGGCTGTAGATGAACTAGCACGACTAGCTGAAGAACATGGATTAATAAAGCCTTTAATCTTATCAGAATATGTAAAATATATGGCACAAAATGCCAACACTAGAAATAATATTTATCCTAATATAGACATTACTCAAGATGATCCTGAGGATTGGAAATACACCTTCACTATTGATAAAAAAGATTTTTATACCCACTATGCGAATAAGGATAGGGCAAATTCTACTAAGGCAACTGTCGAAATCCTGATGAATGAAAAAGATGGGAAGAAAATTTTAGAATATCTTAAAAAAGTAAGCAATCTTGATTCCTATAATGATGTTGAAGCTGTAGGCATCCTTACTATTGACAATACTCTAAATAGGCAGGGTTCTTTTGGTTATAGGCCAATAAATATTGTCTACAACCTAGATGAATCTACAGTTTTAAAAATTGAAGAAAAAATTGACACTACTTCAGGAGTTGTTGTTGAAACTATACCTATTAGGTCTTATCCGAATAGGAATCTGGCAAGCCATGTTCTTGGTTACATGGGACCAATCGCAACACCAGAAGAAGTTGATAAATACGTTAAGGAAAGAGCTTATTTGAGGGATGAAATAATTGGTAAGACTGGTATAGAAGAATCCTACCAAGACAACCTCAAAGGCAAAAATGGTAGGTCTTTAGTTACTGTTGACTCAGCTGGAAATAGGAGAGAGACCATCTCCCAAACCAAGTCAGAGCCAGGTGATGATGTCTACCTATCAATTGATGCCAAACTACAAAAACAAGCAGAAGATTCGCTTAAGGGTGTTCTGGAAGCTCTTAGGGAAACAGGCTACTATGAGTCAGAGTACGGCACATTTAGACCATTTAAAATGGCACCTCACGCTGAAAGTGGGGCGGTAGTAGTATCTGATGTTAAGACAGGCGAAGTATTAGCCCTCGCATCTTATCCTAACTATGATCCAAACTTATTTTCTACAGGAATCTCTACTTCCGATTGGGAAGCACTCCAGGTTGAAGAAAGTGAAGGACCACTTGCTCCAAGGCCAATGCTAAATATAGCTACTCAAACAGCAGTAATGCCTGGTTCTACCTTCAAATTAGTCACAGCCCTAGCAGCTCTTGAAAAAGGCCTAGACCCTCTAGCAGTTAACTACTGTCATGGTTTCATGGAAATAGGAAACAGGAGATTTTCTTGCTTGGTTTACACAGAAAGTGGTATGACCCATGGAGAAGAAAACCTCTATGGAGCTATAAGAGATTCATGTAACTATTATTTCTACACCCTAGCTCTCGGAGAAAACCCAGAAGATGGCGATACTCTTTCAACAAAGCTTGAGCTAAATGATATTAGACTTGCTTGTGAGATGTTGGGTCTAGATGAAGAAACAGGAATAGAGATAAATATTCCAAAAGAAGCCAGGGGAAATGTTCCATCAATTGGCAAAAAAGTTGAAGTTACAAAACTCATGCTTAAAGAATACCTAGAAAAAAATCTTACCCTCTTTATAAAAGAAGGCGTTAAGAAAACTAGGACAGAATACGAGCAAGATATAGCAGATATAGTTAAATTTACAGACAATCCAAATGAGTGGTCAAGGAAGGCTATAGTTGATTTCTTTGATGAAAGAGGCTACGATTCGCTTATGATTCCTGAAGGCCAAAGGGCAGGACTTGCTGATACAATTAAGTACACCTATCTTAACCAGGCAGTTTGGGATATAACCGATATGCTTAATATCGTAATTGGTCAGGGACAAAACTCCTATACACCAATCCAGATGAATAGGGCCATAGCAACCATAACCAATGGTGGTTACTTAAATAAGTTCACCCTAATAAATAAGATCAAAAACCACGACTCTGGTGAAGTTTTATTTGAAAATGTGCCAGAAAAAAAGAGAATAGATATTAAGGATAAAAAATACCTAGAAGATATTAAGTATGGTACATTACTTGTAGCTAAGAATAATGCTATGCTAAAGCAATTACCTATAGATATTGGTATTAAAACCGGTACTGCGGAAGTAGAAGGTAAAAACTCTGATGGAACAGACTATGATACCTACGCTTGGATGGTAGGTTTTGCACCTTATGATAATCCAGAAATAGCTATTTCTATTGTATTAACGCAGGGTGATACATCTTACAATGCATCTCCGATTATGAGAGATATCATTGCTAGGTATTTTGATTTGAATGTTGAGATGATTAATGCAGAGGCAACTGCCAAAGACATTCAAAATTTAGGCGAATCTACAAATGGTAATACTCAGAACCATGGACGTTAGTAAGAGGAAATTATGCAAATATATCTAATAAATGGGAAAAACAATATAGGCAAAACTGATTTTGCTGTAAATTTAGCAGAAAGACTTTCTGAAGATAAGAAAGTTTTGCTTACATCGTTTTTCAGAAGCGAAAAATTAAATATAGAAGATTATTACAAAAAAGATGGTATGGTTAGCTACGATATATCTGATCACTTCCTAGGTCTTTGTGACCTGGAGAGGGTTGTGGTTAATGAGAATGCTAACCTTGGCTTTATCATAGCGCCTCTCCTTGAAGGCAAGTATGATTTCATGATTGATGACGTTTATAGCCTAATTGATGAAGCAGATGCAGATGTTTTAATCATAGACAACCTTGATTTAACTATTAAGGATGCTATAAAAATTGAGATAATTGATAAGGCTGATATAGACAAGGATATTCATGCAGATTATTATTTTATAAACCGATGCGATGCTGACTTTGATCCAAGATTTTTCAAAGAAAAACTTCTTGGCAAGGGAGCAACTTATCTTGGATTTGTAAAGGAGAATGAATATTTTAAAAAAGTCATAGATAACCTATTAAAAGGTCAAGCTGAGCCGATAGGGGATTTAGGTCTTGTTGAAAAAATAATGAGGGTTTTCAAAAAGTGAAAATAATTTTTGATGATAAAAAAGAAAAAATCCTTATGAGAGTAGAAAACGAGAGAGTCATGGAAGTTATTTTCTATGACTCTCTTCTTCATAATATCTATAGGGGCAAGATTGAAAATAAGATTGATAGTCTTAAGGCTTATTTTGTTAAAATTTCTGAAAATGAATCATTGTTCTTAAAATCAACTCTAGCTTATAATATTGGCGATAACGTCATTATTCAATATGTGAGAGAGCCTGCTAATGGCAAACTGGGGCTTGCTAGTGAGAATTTTAGCCTAGAAAACGAAGCTTACACCCTAACAAGGTATCCGCTTAAAAAAAGACCTAGACTTAAAAAAGGCAAGGCAAAAGATGAGACCCTATATAAGGAAATCTTAGCAGAAAAAGAAAGACTCATTAATGAAGAGAAATTTTTTCCAAGCCCAAAACTCCTAGTGGAAAATTCAAGCAGAGATTTTTATCTAGCTTCCTATAGGGATTATGAAATAAGGGATTTTGATGTTAGAAATTCTAGAGAGTTTTCAAATCTTAAGGAAGAATTAAAAAAATCGGAGCTAGGCTATAAGGATCTTTCTATTATAATTGATGAACTAAAAACTCTAACTGTGATTGATGTCAATACAGCCAAGAGGAAGTCAAAATTAAATAAAAAAGATTTTCTCCTAAATGTAAATTTAGAGCTAATTGATTTTATTGTTTATAATTTGAAACTAAGAAATATTGGCGGGATGGTCGTTATAGATTTTCTAAGATCAGATGGAAAGGAAGAGCTAAGGGAAGCCTTTAATGATGCGGCGAGTAGGTATAAGTTAGAAGCTGAGGTCTTTGGCTTTAGTCAGATGGGTCTTTTTGAAATTTCTATAAAAAGAAGAGGCGATAGTTTAAAAGCAAAACTTGAGAAAAGAAATTTACTTTTCTAAGTTAAATGCTTTTACTAAATCCTCTTTTTCTTTTTTTGTTAGTTTTTTTATCCTTGCTTCAAGCCTAAGGCCCATAGACTTGCTGTCAACTCTTTTATAATAAACAAGACTTACAGGTAGCCTTGACCTTGTGTATTTAGCGCCCTTACCTGAATTATGGGTTATAAGTCTTTCTTTCACATCGGTTGTATAGCCAGTATAAAGACTGCCGTCTTCACACCTTACAATATAAACAAAGTGCATTAGGAAAATCTTTCGTTTAGGACTAGGTTTATGATGTCTATATCAAAACCCTTGCCAGCAAGGTGCCTAAAGACCTTGGCCCTATTTTCATAAGAATAGTCATTTTTAATTTTCTTATCTGCAAAAAATCCGGCCTTTTCAGCCTCTCTTTCGTTACTTATAAGGCAGAGGTTGTCCTCTATGAGGTTCTCATCGATATGTTTTTGTTTAAGCATATACTTAATCTTACCCCTAGACCAAGAAGAAATCTCATCCTTATCCCTTATGTAGGCTTTGACATAGGCTTCATCATCTAAAAATCCATAGGAATCAAGGTAGGAAATGATCTTTTCTATAACATCTGCAGAAAATTTTTGGTCCTTAAGTTTTTGCCTAATTTCATAGGTTGATTTTTGTGAAAAAGAAATTTTATTGAGGGCGAAATTTTTAGCCCTATTAAACTCATCATTGGCAAGGATTTTCTTATAGATCGGAAAATCTATCTCTTTTTCAAGCTCAAAACCATTTTCGTAATAAAGATCATAGTCTACATAAAATCTTTCCTTGGATATGGTTAGCCTAATCAAATTGTACTTGTCAGAGTATTCTATATTTTCGATTATCATTTCATGGACAAGATTGCATTATATATAAGTGGAGCGACCATGGCTATTGAAATAACTATAGCAAATATTTTTAATATTAATTTTCTTGTTGTTTTCATAATTCACCTCTTTTCTTATTTTACTATAAAAGGAGAAAAAAGAAAATTCTATGAATATTTGCATTAATTTTAAAATCATGGTATTATATTATTTGTCAGTAGAAAGATTAAAGATGAATTCTTTAAGAAATTCTTGGTTTATACATTAAATGATTTGACAAAAATAAATATAGGTTGTATACTATTATAGTCAGTATGAATAGTGAAGATACAACACGTGGTGGGTATAGTCCAGTTGGTTACGACACCTGGTTGTGGCCCAGGAGAGCGTGAGTTCGAATCTCACTACTCACCCCATGCGGGATTGGCGGAATTGGCAGACGCGCTAGACTTAGGATCTAGTGGGAATTTCTCGTGAAGGTTCGACTCCTTTATCCCGCACCAATAAGTAAAAAAGAGTGTTGGAAACCAACGCTCTTTTTTGTGCTAATTTTTCACCCTAGGTATAAGCCTAGTGTGAAAAAAATTATTTAATATCTACTTCATAATCTTCTAGATCAATGAATTGCTCTTTCTCAAAGCTGAGGCTTATTGCTTCAAATTCTCTTGTTTCGCCTGGTTTTAGGTAGGCGGTTGTGTTTATAGCTGAGTCAATTTTGTTGCCAGCCTTATCTTTTACTGCAAATTCTAATTCTACAAATTCAATTTCTTTATCAGTCTTGTTTTTTATAAGACCTGTTATATATGGTGTGATGTCAGAATCATTTACGACTAGGTCTGTTAATTCAATCTTAGATTTAGCTTCTTCCTTTAGCTTATCTTTATCTTTTTTTTCAGGTTTAACAGCTTTTTCTTCTGTTTTTTCTGCCTTTTCTTCGATAGCAGGAGTTTTTACTTTATTATCTGTTGTTGTTGACTTTCCACCACACGCAGTTAAAATTTCTGCAGTCAAGAGTACTATTAGTACTTTTTTCATTGTATCCTCCTATAAATTTTATACTAAGCATTGCGGCTTGGTAATTGATATTTATTATCAATTGTATTATACTTGCATCTTTACTTGGGAAACATTTATTCTTTATTTTTTTATTTTTAAGGCTGGGTTTTTAGGTTTTGTTTTTTTTATATATGCTAGTTAGAAGAGAAATGAATCTTATGATAAGGTAAATATAAGTTGATTGTTTATTAATACTTTTGTAAGTGCCTTATCGACAACTATTTTTATATATAAATCTAATAGAAAACCTATTTTATGTTAGGAATAAGACCTAGTTTACCAATAAGATTTATTAAGAGTTGACACTATCTTCTATTTACCATAGAATAGAAATAACAGGGGAGCTAATAGGCTGAGAGGAAGTTTGACTTCGACCCTTTACTTGATACGGATAATGCCGGCGTAAGGAGTCTTTTTATTTTTGCTAACCTTGGGTTAGCATTTTTTATTTGCTTTTCTGGATAATTTATTACGGAGGAGAATTATGAATGATATGAAAACTTGTTTAACAATCGCAGGATCAGATTCATCTGGTGGAGCAGGAATCCAGGCTGACCTTAAGACTATGACAGTAAATGGGGTTTATGCTATGAGTGTTATTACTGCCCTAACTGCACAAAATACTCAAGGGGTGACTGGTATTGTCGATGTGACTCCAGAATTTATAAGAGATCAAATGGATGCCGTTTTCACAGATATTTACCCAGACGCCATAAAAATAGGCATGGTTTCTTCGCCAGAAATTGTTGAAGCTATTGCACGTTCATTAGAAAAATATGATGCAAAAAATATTGTTCTTGATCCAGTAATGGTTGCCACCTCTGGTGCCAAGCTTTTAAAAGAAGAAGCTATGGATAGCTTAATTAACAGGCTAATTCCTCTTGCAGATGTGATCACACCAAATATCCCAGAAGGTGAAATTCTTTCGGGGATGGAAATTAAAAATGAAGATGAAATGCTTAAGGCAGCAGAGGTGATTGGTGAAAAATATGCATGTGCAGTCCTTCTTAAGGGAGGCCATTCAATTAACGATGCCAACGACCTTTTATATAAGGATGGGAAATTTAAGTGGTATAGGACTGAAAGAATAAACAATCCTAATACCCATGGTACAGGTTGCACTCTTTCAAGTGCCATTGCAGCAAATCTTGCTAAGGGAAATGACCTTGATGAGGCAATAGCAAATGCCAAAGACTACCTCACAGGAGCTTTAAGTGCGGGTCTAGACTTGGGAAAGGGCTCTGGTCCACTCATGCACAATTATAAAATTCTTAAATAATTTACTTAAGTCGGAAAAGCATCCTCGATTAAGGAGATTTTCCGGCTTTTTCTATCGCTAAAAATATTTATATTCAATCTTTAATAAGTTAGTCCTAACTATTATTTTTTTTGCAATTATGGTAGAATATCTATAAGATTTAGCGAAGGAGCTATTATGAAAACCGACCGAAGAGAATTGATTTTAAATGGAAATATCTATAGGGCTATAGCAATAATTTCCATTCCTATAATATTAAATACCTTTATCCAACAACTATATTCCTTAGCCGATGCTTTTTGGTTAGGTAAGTTAGGTACTGCAGAATTTGCGGCAACTTCCTTTACTTGGCCAGTTATTTTTTTGTTTAATTCTATAGGTATAGGGCTATCAATCGCGGGAATTTCTTTGATTTCACAGCTGATTGGTATGGATAATATTGACCTTGCACAAAAATACAATGACACAATCATAAACATGTCGCTCTTATTTTCCCTAGTTTTTATGATTGTGGGATATTTCACAGCTGAGCTTATTGTAGGCATGATGGGAGCAAGTGGCGACTTGTACATATATTCTGTTGACTACTTAAAATATTCCTACTTTGGAATCCCTTTTATATTTTTGTATTTTATTTATGCTGCAGTTTTTCAAGCCCAGGGCAAAAACACAATCCCAACCATAATAAGCACTACTTGTGTAATCTTAAACATGGTTTTAAATCCATTTTTTATTTTTGACACAGTGCCGATTTTTGGCTTTACTGGCCTAGGTCTTGGTGTCAAGGGAGCTGCTATTGCAACGGTTTTGACTCAGGCTTTGATGTGCTTCTTAGGCTTTACCCACCTAAGGGTTAACAAGGATCTAATAAAATTAAATTATGAATCACTTTTTTACATAAGATGGGATAAGCACATAGTAAAGAAAATATATACCATAGCAACACCAGCAGTAATTGGACAAATGGGAACAGCAACAGGTTTTATTATCTTAAATTCTTTCATCCAGTCCTACGGCACAGATACAGTTGCCGCTTATGGTATGGTTAACAGGATTACAGGTCTGTTAAATATCCCACCAGCTGGAGTAGGCTCTGCTATAACCAGTATCATCGGTCAAAACATTGGGAGTGGAAATGTGGAAAGAGCCAAGGAGACTTTCAAAAAAGCCTCTTTTGTAGTAATAGTAATGTCAATTTTAATTGCCATAGTAAGCTTTATCTATAGGTACGAGATTCTTCAATTTTTCATAGATGCACCCCTAGATTCAAAGCTTATGGTAGAAGCTAATTCTTATATGTACTACACCTTAATCACTCTACTAATGTTAGATATGTTCTTTATTTACCAGGGATTATTTCAAGGCTCTGGCAATTCAAAATATTCGATGTTTATAGATGTCTTAAGGCTTTGGGTAATAAGGATTCCTTTATTATTCTTCTTTAAGTATTTCACCAACCTAGGGGCAACTGGTATTTGGATTGCTATGGCAGTTTCCAATGTAATGATAAGCATAATAGCCCACATTATTTACCTAAGAGGAAATTGGATACGTGGATCATTTTAAATTTATTTATAAAAATATATAAAAAGATAAAGACTTGCAAATGTTATCATTTTTAGGTTATAATTAGTATTAATAGGAGGAATGTTTTGCAGGATATTAAAAGAATTATATTAAAACTTAGTGGTGAAGCCCTTTCTGGCAAGACAGGATTTGGATTTGATGATGAAATGATAGATAAAATTTGTCAGAATATCAAAATTCTTACAGAAAAAGGCATTGAAGTCGCCATAGTAGTTGGTGGGGGCAATTTCTGGAGAGGAAGGTCAGGCACAAATATAGATAGGGCAAGTTCAGATAATATTGGCATGCTTGGCACTGTCATGAATGGTCTTAGGGTCCAAGGAACTCTTGAAGAAATTGGACTTGACACAAGGCTTATGACTGCAATTTCTATGAAGGAAGTTGCTGAGCCATATATCAGAAGAAGGGCTATAAGGCATCTTGAAAAGGGCAGGGTTGTTATCTTTTCAGCAGGAACTGGCCTTCCATATTTCTCAACTGATACAACAGCAAGCCTTAGGGCATTAGAAATTGGTGCTGACGTAATCTTACTTGGCAAGACAGGTACAGACGGAATTTACGATAAGGACCCAAATTTATTTGACGATGCCAAAAAATTTGACAAACTAACCTACAAAGAAATCCTTCAAAAGGAATTAAAGATAATGGATACAACAGCCACATCCCTTTGTATGGACAATGATATGCCATTGATTGTTTTTGGAATAGACGATCCAGCAAATATGGTCAGAGTATTTGAAAAAGAAAATCTTGGAACAAGAGTAAAGGAGAGTTTTTAATATGTTATATGAACAAATAAAAAAAGAAACAGAAGTTGGGATGCAAAAAACTGTAGATTCTTTTGAAAAAAGAATAGCTACAATCAAAGCAGGCAGGGCTACAGAGGCTATACTTGATGGTATTACCTTCTCATACTATGGTACAGAAACACCAATCAACCAAGCTGCAACAGTTTCAATTCCTGAAGCCAGACTCCTTGTAATAAAACCATGGGATAAGAACAATATTGGACCTATAGAAAAAGCCATCCTTAAATCAAATATAGGTATTACACCAGGAAACGATGGTGAAATCATAAGACTTCCATTTCCTGCTCTTACAGAAGATAGAAGAAAAGAATACACAAAAGAAGTAAATACTTATGCCGAAGATGCTAAGATAGTTGTAAGAAATGTCAGACGTGATTCTATGGATGAGGTTAAAAAATCAGAAAAATCTGGAGATATAACTGAAGACGATAGGTATAAACTTGAAGATGAAATCCAAAAGGTTACCGATAAGTTTATAAAGACTATAGAAGAAATGACAGAGAAAAAGAACAAAGAATTAATGAATGTATAATTGAATAGGGATTATTACAATAGGATAGTTAGTATTTTGAAAAAGGACATAGGACCTAAGAAGATAGATTCTAGGACTATGTCCTTATTTCTAAAGCAACTATCCTTGCTTTTAAATTCAGGCATAAGTTTATACGATAGTTTAAATATAATAAATCAACAAGGAACTGATAAGAAAGTTATAAAAGCGATAAGCCTAGTAATCGCAGGCCTAAAAAAGGGACTTGATCCTTATGAATCTTTTTGTTTGGCAAACGAGTATTTTTCGCCCCTAGTCCTAGCATTTATCAAAACAGGAACAAAGACAGGCTACCTGGGCAAAATTTTAAGAGACCTATCCGATTTTATATTTGAAGAAAGTAAGAACAAATCAACAGTAAAACAGGCTATGACCTATCCAATCTTAGTTTTAGTTGTAAGTATCCTCGTGATAATTGCTCTTATCAAATTTGTCATGCCAAGTTTTATTGAAATTTTTGATGAGTCAGAGATGATCCTGCCACTTCCGACAAGGATTTTGTTATTTGTGTCATCATTTTTTTCTGAAAATTACATATTGATTTTGCTTTTTATTTTTTTACTAGCCTTAATATATTTATTTCTTAGGACAGACTATAAGAAAAGAGTTGAGATAGATAGGTACATTTTTAGATTATGGCCCCTAAGAGACCTAAACAGGTTGAGGGTTGAATACCAGCTTACATCAATTTACTATATCTTAAGAAGAGGCGACATAGATACAATTAATTCATTTGATATTTTAGCAGAATCTTTCAAAAATACCTATGTCAAGGAAACTCTTAAAGGTATCAAGTACATGGTGAATAAGGGAGAAAGTTTAAGTTCAGCCTTCAGAAAAGCAGAAATATTTTCGCCTCTATTAATTTCGATGGTAGATATTGGCACTGAAACATCAAGTCTTGATGAAAGTATGAAAAAGGCGAATGAATATTTTGCCAATGAGTATATTTTTAAAATAAAAAAGCTTGCAGGACTAGCCGAACCTGTATTGATTATAATTATGGGTTTATTAGTAGCTTTTGTTGTGTTTTCGGTATCTATACCGATGTTTGATTCTATAAATGGATTGAGAGGAGGTTGACATGAAAAAGAAAAGGAAGGGCTTTACCCTAATTGAGTTAATAATAGTAATAGCCATATTGGGGATTTTGGCAGCTATAGCTATTCCTAAATATAATAAATCGAGATTACAAGCTGCAGAAACAGCTCACAAGGCAAATGTGGAGATGTTAAAGTCAGCTGCTAGGATGAAGATTTTGGAAAAGGATGATGGTTTTACCTGGACTAAGGATAGTCATGATGGAGAGACTTATATTGAAAAATGGCCTGACATTCCAAATGGTTTAGTGCTAAAAGACAAGGATGGTAAAGAATACAAGGAATATAAAGTAGTTTATGTAAAAGAGGGTAATAAGCTTACAATTACTCCAGATGAAAAAGTCAAGGGTAATTAAGATTTTGTAATTAATAAGGATAATTAGTTTGGACATTTATATAATATATTTTTTAATATTTATGTTAGGCTCTTGCTTTGGATCGTTCATATCAGCCTTGGTTTATAGGCGAGAAAAAGGAATATCAATCATAAGCCCACCAAGTTTTTGCGATTATTGTGGCAAAAAAATCCTCAAAAGAGACCTAGTACCTGTATTTTCTTTCCTGTTTTTAAGAGGCAAAACCAGGTGCTGTGGGCAAATAATTTCAATAGACAAGGTCCTTGTGGAAATCATAGGGGGCCTTGTCTTTGTTTTTACATTCAAAACCTACGGGCTTATTGAAGGGACCTACTTGTCAGCTGTCCTTTTGCTTTGTCTTTTAATATCTGTTACTGATTATAAATTTTTGGAAATTTATGATACCGACTTAAAGGTCCTTATAGGCTTGGGATTTATTTATAGGTTTTTGGTTTATGGTATAGACCTTAAGTTCATTTTATCCTGCCTAATTTTTGTTATAGGATTTAAGCTACTTATGGTTATTTCCAAAGGAGGCCTGGGTGATGGCGACTTATTTTTTTACTTGGGCTTGATCTTCTTTTTGGAAAATTCTCAAATTCCCCTCCTAGTCCTATTTTCTATATGGATTGGTGCAGCTTTTGCCATAGCAAAGGCAATAAGACTCAGGTCTCTTAAAGGTACTATTGCCTTATGCCCAGCTATTTCCTTGGCATTTTTTTTAATTTTAGTATTTAGGGATTATTTATGAAAAGAAATGGTTTTACTCTAATAGAATTAATTATCGTCCTAGCTATAATATCAATAGGCTTTGGAGTTTCTATCTTAAAATTTTCTATAGTAGATAAGATAGGAGCAAGAAATGAGATTAGGACTTTTGTTGATGACTATTCTTATTTGAGGGCTCTGGCCCTATCTACAGGTAGCAGGCATTGTATCAGATTTACAAGTGATGGCTACGAGATTGATTTTAATAAAAAGAAAGATAGGGATCTTAAATATATAGAATCTTTAAATGTAAGTAAGATAGAGTTTCGTTCAAATGGCTATGTTAATCTTGAGAAAACCAAAGAAGACCATAACCTGGTTTTTATTTCAAAAAAAGATCCTAATATCAAGTGGCATTTCACCATTGAAGCAGTAGGAGGTTACCTAAGTGAAAAAGACTAGACCAGCCTTTAGCTTAATAGAAGTCATCTTTGCTATCGTACTTTTGAGTATGATAGCCTTATTTTTAGGTCCGGCGACTATGACAAACCTTAGCCAGTCTCATCAAATAAAGGACTTAGCGGATACTACTTTTATCCTTCAAGAAGCAATAGAACTTAGTAGGGATAAGTCTATTGGCACCTATACTGAAGAAATTAACGGAAAAAACGTAGAAATAAGTGTAAAAAATTTCCAAGACCCTTCACTTAAATCCACTTACAAAAAGATTAGGGCAAGCTATGGGGGAAAGTTTTTCGAATTGATAGAGGCTGATAAATGAAGAAGGGATTTAGCTTAATTGAGCTTATAATTAGCCTTGCCATCATTTCTTTTTTGGTCTTGGTATTGTCAAACTTTTTTTCCTTTAATATAAATATTTTAAATAAGTCTTATAAAGACGAAAATGAATATAAAGAAGCCTACACTGCCATGGCCTATATAGACAAAACAATAAGGATGAGCCACAAGATAGAAGCCAAACGACATTTTAATAGTAATTTTACAGGTTATATTATTGGCTATGGTAATCCTGTTTCTAGTTATTATTTTTATACCAGTGATGGATTTTTATATATCAATAGGGCTAATGCCCTAGTCAGTTCACCTGGTAAGCCTATCCGTATCTGCGAATGTGGAATAATAGATTTAGACTATGACCCAACAAGTAAGATAATAAAAGTTAAGCTTACAAGTAGAAAAGGTACTTATAAATTTGAAACTGCAATCTATGTGGGGGATAAGCAATGAAAAAAGCATTCATAAGTATATATGTGCTATTAATTCTTTTAGTATGTGGTTTAACAATTGGCTTTATCTATAAGGAAAATGAAACTAATTATGATGTGGCAAAAAGTATGTACGCCAAAAAAGAGGCTATGTATGAGGCAGAGTCCTTCCTAAATATAATTATAGAAGAAAAAACCTTGGATGATAAACTAAATATTGATGATTTACTAGAAAGTCTAAAACCAAAATCTGAAATCAGGGTGAGGATAGAAGAGGCTAAAAATTTAGTTAAGGAAGCCAAGGGGGCAAAAGTATTAATCGTAACATCATTATATAAAAACGTCACTGCCAAGGCAACTATAGCCTATAAGCTTGATGAAGCAAATAAGATAAAAATCATCTATAAGAAGATCTATTAATATTGCCAAAAAATCAATTAAGGTATAATGAGTATAGAAAAAGAGATATAAAATTGGAGGAAAAATGAAAGTATTAGTAATTAACTGTGGTTCATCATCACTTAAATATCAATTATTTGATATGGATAATGAAGAAGTAATGGTAAAGGGTCTTGTAGAAAGAATCGGAATAGAAGGTTCCAAACTTATCCAAGAAAAAGGCGATGATAAATATATAATCGAAGAAAACATGAAAGACCATACAGAAGCAGTTTCTCATGTTTTTGATGCCTTAGTAGATAAGGATCATGGAGTTATAGCTGACCTTAGTGAAATAGATGCAGTAGGTCATAGGGTTGTCCATGGTGGAGAAAAAATTACAAAATCAGCTCTTATCGATAAAGAAGTTAGGGCTGCTATAGTAGAATATCAAAAATTTGCCCCACTTCACAATCCAGCCAACCTTATGGGTCTAGAAGCTTGTGAAAAATTACTTCCAAATGTTAAAAACGTGGCAGTATTTGATACAGCCTTCCACCAAACTATGCCAAAAAGAACTTTCCTATATGGTATAGACTATAAATATTACGAAGAAGACGCTATTAGAAAATACGGTTTCCACGGTACAAGCCACAACTTTATTACTAATAAAACAGCAGAAGCGCTTGGCAAGGATGTTAAGGATTTAAATATTATATCTGCACACCTTGGCAATGGCTCATCTATTTGTGCAGTTAAGAATGGCAAATCATACGACACATCAATGGGACTTACTCCACTTGAAGGCCTTGTAATGGGTACAAGAAGCGGTGATATAGACCCTTCAGCTGTAACTTATATAATGAGAAAAGATAACTTATCTCCAGAAGAAATGGAAAATGTTCTAAATAAAAAATCTGGTGTGTTCGGTGTATCTGGCGTTTCTAGCGACTTTAGAGACCTAGAAAGTGCAGCTAAGGAAGGAAACGACAGAGCCCAAGCAGCCCTAGATATGTTTGTAACCAGAGTAAAGAGATATATAGCAGGCTATATGGCAGAAATTGGTTCATGTGATGCTATAGTATTTACAGGCGGTATCGGTGAAAACTCAATAAAAATTAGAGAAGACATCATGGCTGGTTTTGAGCAATTTGGTATTAAAATTGACCCAGAAAAGAACAATGTTCGTGGTGGTTGCCATGTTGTTTCTACCGATGATTCAAAAGTAAAAGTAATGGTTATAGCTACAAACGAAGAATTAATGATAGCTAGAGATACAAAATCTCTTGTAGAAGCTTGACAATAATCTAGATAGCTTATATAATATTAAAGATTGCTAAAACTGATAAGAGGAGGTGTCATAGATGGCAGTACCAAAAAGAAGAACATCAAAAACAAGAAAAAATAAAAGAAGAGCCTCAGCTTATACTTTGAACAGATCAAACTATGTTGAGTGTCCAAATTGCCACGAAATGAAATTACCACACAGAGTTTGCCCATCCTGTGGGGAATACAAAGGCGTAGCAGTAATTGATGAACAATAGTTATTAAAAGGGAGTTTGTTGCCTAGCAACAGGCTCTTTTTTTATGGAAATTTAACTTCTTGCAGTATAATATATTAAATTAGAAGAGGGATTTATGAAAATATTAATAGATACATTTGGTGCAGATGAGGGAAGCAAAGTTCTTGTTGATGGCGCAATTCTTGCCTTAAAACAAAAAGACTTCATCCCAGTGTTTGTAGGAAATGAAAGCGAATTAGAAAAACTAATAGATGGAAAAATCAAAGACTATGAAATAATCCACACTGATGAATATATTTCAAACGACGAGGACCCAGTAAGGGCAATTAGACGCAAGAAAAATTCATCCCTAGTCTTGGCCTATAACAAGCTAAATGAAGAAGGTTATGATGGACTCCTATCAGCAGGATCAACTGGTGGCCTTCTTGCTGGGGGGATATTTATTTCCAAAAGAATTGACGGCATAGATAGACCATCCCTAGCAGCTCCCCTTCCAAGTATTGGTGCTTACACAATGCTAATGGATACAGGAGCAAATATGGATTGTAAACCAGCCTACCTTGCAGAATTTGCTATCATGGGTAAGGTATTTTTGGAAAATGTTATCCATATAAAAAATCCTAGCATAGGTCTTCTAAATGTTGGGGTAGAAAGTCATAAGGGAAATAAACTCACTAAAGAGGCTTATGAGCTTTTAAGTAACTCAAAACTTAATTTTGTAGGTAATGTTGAAGCGAGAGATCTCTTTACAGGCAAGGTTAATGTCATAGTTGCCGATGGTTTTGCAGGCAATATTGCTATCAAGTCTGCAGAGGGAGTTATAAGTCTATTTAAGGCACAAATGAAGGAAGTTTTTTATAAGTCTCTTAAGAATAAGCTTGCTGCCCTAGCTATAAAGGATGACCTGGCCAAACAAATGGGTAAATTTAGCTCTCAAAACATTGGTGGAGTCCCACTACTAGGGGTAAAGTCCTATGTATATAAGGCACATGGAAATTCAAACGCCATAGCAATTTCAAACGCCATCCTAGGACTTATTGAATATATTAATATGGATGTTATAAACAAAATACAAGGAGAATTGAATGATTAGAGAACAATTATTAAAACTTGCAGAAGAAAATCTTGATATTGATACTTCAAATCTAGATTTTGAAAGTAAAATCAGCGATATGGATATTGATTCTATTGACCTAGTTGATTTTATCATGGTTATCGAAGAAGAATTTGATATAGAATTTACTGATGAAGAGCTAGACGAAATCGAAACTCTTTCAGATATAGTAAGTTTAATAGAAAGTAAAAATTAATGTCTTTGTCAAAAGATAGACTTGAAAAAATCGAAGAATTTGAAAAAAGCATAGGCTACACCTTCAATGACAAGACATTGATAGATGTAGCCTTTACTCATTCTTCCTTTACCAACGAAGCAAGAATTAAGACAAAATCAAATGAAAGACTTGAATTTTTGGGAGATACCATTCTTGATATGGTAGTAAGCGAATATCTTTTCAAAAATTACAAGGAAAAACCAGAAGGCTGGCTAACAAGAACCAGGTCTAGGATTGTTTGTACGGATTCCTTTGCCAAGGCTTGCGAGAAGTTTGACCTAACAAAGTATTTAAGATTTGGTATGGGCGAAAAAAAACAAGGTGGCAAGCTCAAAAAACACGTAAAGGCTGACACTTTCGAGGCATTTTGTGCTGCAATATATTTGGATTCATCTTACCAAAGACTTTTTGAATTTTTAAAGTCAAACTATAGCGAAGAAGTTTTGCAAATCATTAATGACGATTCTTTATTTTTAGATTACAAAACAAGGCTTCAGGAATATTACAATGCCCATAGCAAGAAGAACCTTTCTTATGAATTAATCAAGGAAGTTGGTCCAGAACATGACAAAACTTTTACCATGGAAGTAAGGCTTGGCAATAGAGCCCTTGCCCAAGGCGAAGGAAAAAACAAAAAAACTGCAGAACAGATGGCTGCTAAGGCTGCCTATGAGATAATCAAAAATGACTAGGCAAATCATACCAATTTTTATTCCATTTTTGGGTTGCCCTCATGACTGTGCCTTTTGTAACCAAGTAAAAATTACAAATTACAAAGATATGGCAGATGAAAATTCAATAATAAAACAAATTGAAGACTATTTGACATATTTTAAGGATAAAAAAACAGCCAAAGAAATCGCATTTTATGGTGGATCTTTCACAGGCCTACCTTATGAAACAATGGTTTCTTATCTAAAGATAGCGGGTATTTATAAAAAGAAGGGGATTATTGATAGAATCAGACTTTCAACAAGGCCTGATTATATAAATAATTTCATTCTGGATACTTTAAAGGCTTATGAAGTGGATACAATTGAACTTGGCATCCAGTCCTTTGATGATGAGGTCTTAGCAGCAAATGAGAGGGGCCACTCTGCTCTTGATTCAAAAAGAGCAAGTAAACTTATCAAATACTATGGCTTTAAATTGGGCCATCAAATTATGCCGGGCTTGTATAAGGATAAGATGGAGAAAATTATAAAAACTGCCCTCGAGTCTGCCAAAATCAAACCTGACATCGCAAGGATTTATCCAACCCTTGTTATTAAGGATACTAAGCTAGAAAAACTCTATAAGGACGGACTCTATCAACCCTTAAGTCTTGAAGAAGCTGTTGAGATATCTGCAGAAATCCTAATGATTTTTGCTTATAAAGACATAAATGTCATAAGAATAGGCCTTCAGCCTACAGAAAATATCAATGAAGGTAGGGATGTGGTTGCAGGTCCCTTCCATGCTGCCATGAGACAGCTCGTGGAGTCTTATATTTATAGGCTTTATCTTGAGGAAGTAATCAAAAAAGAAAACGTAAGTGGGGATGTTCTTATTCATGCTAAAGCCAAGGATATTTCTCTTATAGCAGGTAATAAAAAATCTAACAAAAAATATTTTTATGATAAGGCTAGGATAAAAATTGCCTTTGTAGGCGATGAAGATTTTTATCTTGAAAGCGATAATAGAAAAATAACTTTAGACTTAAAGGGGTTTATAAAGGCCTATGTTGAAAAAAAGTACGGTGGTGATTTAAATTAGACTAGAAAGTATAGAGTTAAAGGGTTTCAAATCCTTTGCAGAAAAGACAAAAATAAAATTTGACAGCCAGATAACTGCCGTTGTTGGGCCTAATGGATCAGGTAAGTCTAATATTTCTGATGCCGTAAGATGGGTTCTCGGCGAGCAATCAATAAAGAGCTTGCGTGGTGCCAATATGAAGGATGTTATCTTTACTGGTGCCAAGAGCGCGATGAATATAGCTGAAGTTAGCCTTAATTTTTCTAACGAAGATAAGAAACTTGATATTCCTTACGATAAGGTAGCTATTACCCGTAGGATTTATAGGTCTGGCGAAAATGAATACAAGATTAATGATAAAAGAGTTAGGCTTAAGGATGTTAGGGAATTATTTTTAGATACAGGAGTTGGCAAGGAAGGCTATTCAATAATTGGCCAGGGTAGGATTGATGAGATAATCCTATCTTCTCCTAAGGATAGGAGGGCGATTTTTGAAGAAGCTTCTGGTATATCCAAGCACAAGTATAGGCGTGATGAGGCAGGAAAAAAGCTAGAATCTGTAAACAATGACCTTGACCTAATTGAAAAGGAATTAGAATATAAGGAAAAAGACTACAAGCTCTTAAAAACCTACAAAGAAAATTATCTAAAGCATAAGGACTTAACTAATGAAATAAATAGGAAGGCTTTTTTCTACCTTAAAAATAAGTCCTATGATTTAATTAAAAAAAGAGATAATCTAAAGATTGAGCTTGGGGACCTAGACGAAAAAATTACTAGCTTGGAGTCCCAAAACACAGTAATAAAAGAAAAGCTCAGTCCTTTTAGAAAAGACTACGACTTAGATAAGGAAAGACTAGAAAAATTACTTGCTAGCCTTTCTTCCTACGAAAAAAATATAGAAAAAGCTATTTCAAGTTTAAAATTAAATGATCAAAAGCTAGACTATGACCAAAAAGATAGGGAAAGGATTAGTGAAATCCTTGAAAATCTTGAAAGTAATTTTATAAAAGCTGGAAATGATTTAGAAGAAAAGCAAAATAACCTCCTTAGCTTAGGACAAACAATTTCTGAAATTGAAAAAGAATTAGCAGTTAAAAAAGAGGCGAGGATAAGGCTTGAAGAAGAGATCAAGATTTTAAATGAAGAAATATCTCAGCAAGAAAATGCTTACGAGGCAATAAAAACTCAAATTTTAGACTACCAAGTCTTTGAAAAGTCCAAGGCTATTATTGATGAAAAAAGGAAAAAAGATCTAGAAGAGAAAAGATTAAAAATAGCAAGGCTTGATGCAGAAATAAAAGAATTAAATACTGAGTTTGAAAAGTCAAAGGCAAGCGAAGAGGCCTTATCTACTGAGATTTTAGAAGAAGAGGACAATATAAGAAAGCTTGCTGGTGCTATAAATTTAGATACTGAAGAAATCAACAAGTTGGCAGCGAGTCTTAATAATTTAAAACTTGACCTTAAGTCCTTGCTTTCAGATTATAAAATTGAAAAAAATCTCTTGGAAAATAACCAGGGCTATTTTTATCCAGTCCAGGATTTCCTAAAAAAAACCAAGATAAATGGGCTTGCTGGGTTTTATTTAGACACCCTAGCCAACTTGATTTCGGTAAGGATTGGCTATGAGGAAATAATTGATAACCTAATCGGAGCTGGTCTACAAAACATAGTCACAAGGAGCAAGGAAGACACTAGGGAATTAATAAATTTTGTCAATAGGGAAAAACTTGGCAGGTTAACATTCCTACCGATTGATTCTATAAATTCGGCTGTGAAGGAAAAACCAAGTGAGCCGGAAGTTATAGCCATGGCCTATGAACTTGTATCTTATGATGAGAAGCTTAAGGGTATTGTTGGTCACTTCCTAGGATCAACTGTAGTTGTTAAGGATATAGATGCAGCCATTTCCCTATCAAAAAAAATAAAGGGTTATAGGATTATAAGCTTAAACCTTGATATTATTAATACTTGGGGGTCTATGGTTGCAGGAACCAATAAAAATAAACGCTCTACAACCAACCTCCTTAATAGGAAGAAAAAATTAATTGACCTTGAAAATTCAATTAAAAACCTAAATCAAAAACAAGGTTCTTTTGAAGTAAAAATTTCAGAAGTAAATCTTGACTTAGAAAAAAAGAAAGCTTCACTCATAGCTTTGAGAGATACTTACGAAAAAAAATCAGAAGTCAAGAAAGACCTTGTTAATAGTCTGGAAAGACTTAAGTTAAAAATTGAATCCCTAAGCCAGCAGAGAATTGATTTAAATGGTGGGGATGTCGACTATGAAGATAGGGAAAGTAGTGTTGATATTAATAAGCTAAAGGCAGAAGAAGAGGAACTTATAAAAATTCTAGGCAAAAAAAATAAAGACTTAGATGAAAAAACCGAAGCCTTTAATTTTTTGAAAGAAGAGCTAATAACCCTTACAAATAAAATGGAAATATCCTTGAGAGATAAGAGCCTCGAGGAAAATAGCTTGGCTAATATCAAAAATTCTTTGGAAGATATAAGGTCTAATAAAAAAATCCAAGAAAAACTTTTGGCAAATCTTGAAAACGACCTTGACCTATCCAAGCAAAAGGCAGAAGAGCTAAATAAATCAATAGCCTTGTACCAAGAAGAAACTCAAAATTTAAGGTTGGTTATTGATGAACTTAAGGAAAGTCTTAAAAAAAGAGAAGGAGAAAATATAAAACTCATTGAGGAAAATCAGAAGTTTGAAGATGAGCTTAAAAATCTTGACATTGAGAGGGTAAAACTATCTTATAAACTTGATAACGCCAACGAAACTTATAAAAATCTCGAAGATGAAGTAGGGCCATATATAACTATGAGCCTTGACGATTTAAAAGAAAAATTCAAGGAAGAAGAAAAAATAAGTCCTACAAAATCTGACTTGATTAATATCCAGAAAAAGATAAATGAAGTTGGATTTTTCACAGAAACAGCTGTTGAAGACTTTGATACAGTAGATAAGGAAGTCAATTTTATAAAAGAACAAGTTTCTGATCTTAAAAATTCAAAAGCAGATATAGAAAAGATGATAGTAAGGCTTGAAAAAGAAATGAAGGACGAGTTTTCTAAAAATTTTGCTGTAATTAATAAGAATTTCACCAAAATTTTCAAAATTCTCTTTATGGGTGGGGACGCAAGGCTAATCCTTGATAGCGAAGACTTCCTCACTGCAGGTGTTGAAATCGAAGCAAAGCCACCAAGCAAGTCCTTAAAGTCAATCTCACTTTTATCCGGTGGGGAAAAGGCCCTTACAGCTGTGGCTCTTCTCTTTGCGATTTTTGAGCAAAACCCTGCACCATTTTCAATCTTAGATGAGATAGATGCTGCCCTTGATGAAGCAAACATCAAAAGATATATAGAATACCTAAAGGGGCTATCTGATAATACTCAATTTATCATGATTACTCACAGGCAAACTACTATGCAACTAGCAGAAAAAATTCATGGTGTAACTATAGACGACGAAGGTATGTCGAAACTATATTCCATTGGCTTTGTTGAGAATTGAATAAAAGCCTAAAACTAGTAAAATATTTACAAAAGATAAATTAAATTGCAGAAAAATTCTCGGCATCTTGCCCAAAGGAGGAAGTATGGCAATTAGAAATATAAGAATAGATGGAGATCCGATTTTAAGAAAGATTTCCAGACCAGTAGAAGAAGTTACAGACAGGATTAGAATCCTTTTAGATGATATGGCAGAGACTATGTATGCCGCTGATGGTGTTGGTCTTGCTGCCCCACAAGTAGGAAACCTTAGAAGGGTTATAGTTGTGGACCCTAGAGATGGGGAAGATAGCCTAGTTAAGCTTGTAAATCCAGAAATTTTAGAAATGGACGGAGAGCAAATAGGTGTCGAAGGTTGTTTATCTATACCTGACTTTAATGCGACAGTCAAAAGGCCTGAGCATGTTAAGGTCAAATATTTGGATGAAAATGGGGAAGAAAAAATCTGGGATGCCCATGGTTTTCCAGCAGTCATTTTGTGCCATGAAATAGACCACCTCAACGGTATTTTATTTAAGGATAAGTATATCGAAGAGTACAAACCAGAAGAAATGGTAGAAAACAATGATTAATATATGTTTTATGGGTAATCCAAAGTTTGCTTTGCAGACTTTGGATATTCTTTATAGAGATGAAAATATAAATTTAAAGTTAGTTGTATCAGGCAAAGACAAGAAAAGGTCAAGAAATAAATTTAGCCCAACCCCTGTAAAAAAATATGCAGAAGAAAATGGGATTAGGGTAGAAACTCCAGATTCCGTAAACACTGAGGAATTTCTAGACCTTCTTAAAGACTTAGAAATCGACTATATAGTTGTAGTAGCCTTTGGTCAACTCATCAAGAAGATCCTCCTAGATGGGTTTAAGGATAGGATAATAAACTTACATCCATCCCTACTTCCACTCTACAGGGGAGCAAGTCCTATGCAATTTACCCTCCTAAATGGGGATGAAAAAACAGCTGCAACTGTTATGTTAATAGAAAAAGGTATGGACTCTGGCGACATCTTAATTCAAAGAGAAATGGATGTTGACCCAAGCGATGATTATTTTGACCTAGAAGACAAACTTGGAAAAATCGGAGCTGAAGCCATTAGAGATGCCATTTTAAATTTTGACGAAGTTTATGAAAATAGGCTAGATCAGGATGACGAAAAGGCAACTTACTGTACAAAAATCGACAAAGAAATGGGAAAAATTGATTGGAATAAATCAAGCAGGGAAATTCTAGATCAGATAAGAGCCCTAGTAGGTTTTCCTGTAGCATATTTTGATTATAAAGGCGAAAATGTTAAGGTTCACAAGGCAAGTCTGGCTGATAAAAAGGGTAAAGCCGGAGAAATATTAGCAGCCAACAAAAAGGATAAACTTATTATTGGGACATCTGATGGATCAATAAGGATTGAAAAGATCCAATTTCCAGGCAAAAAAGCTATGGACACCACATCCTTCCTTTTGGGAAATGATGTAGAAGTAGGATTTGTTTTAGAAAATGAATGATCTTGCTATAATTTTTAATATCCTAAGAAGAGTTATCTATGAAGATGAAAAGTCTTCTGACATGATAAATTCTTATGCAGCAAAGGCAAACAACCTATCTTTGATAACCAGAACAGTCTATGGAGTTTTGGAAAATAAAATTTATATTGACTACATGATTAGGAAGTTATCTGATGTTAGGCTTAAAAAAATTCACAAACACGTTCTTTTGATTCTTGAAATCGGAATCTATAATATCCATTTTTTGGAAACCAAGGACTATGCCACAGTTGACAAATTAGTCGACCTTACTAAGGAAAAAAATAAGAGGACAACAGGTTTTGTAAATGCAATCCTTAGGAGTTTTATCAGAGATGAGAAGGAAATAGCAAAAATTTACGAAACTGATGACATAAAGAGCCTCTCAATTAGGTATTCCTTCCCAGAAGAAATTACCAGATATATCCATGATTTCTATGGAATGGATTATACCAAGGCATATCTGAGGGATGCAGGTAGGATAAGGGATTTAGCTATTAGGGTAAATACACTAAAGATAAGTAGAGAAGATCTAAGAAAAGTACTACTTAATGCCGGATTTGAAATAGAAGACGGAAAGATTTCCCCAAATAGTTTGCTAGTAAAAAATCCAGCTGGCCTTGCAAGCTATGAGGCTTTTAAGGATGGACTTTTTACCATCCAACAAGAAGCTTCCATGAAGGCTGTTGAGGTCTTAGCTCCTAAGGAAAATTCTAAAATCCTAGATCTTTGTGCTGCACCAGGGACAAAGACAACTTACCTGGCAGAATTTACCAAAAATACAGGCAAAATAATTGCCAATGATATTTCTAAAGCAAAAAATAAGCTGATTTTAGAAAACATCCAAAGACTTGCTCTTGAAAATATAAGTCTTACAAACTATGATGCATCAACATTTGTCAGTGCTTTCGAAAATGAATTTGACTTTTGTTTGGTCGATGCACCTTGTTCTGGGCTCGGAGTAGTGGGAAGAAAACCAGAAATACGATATAATAGAAATAAGGAAACGATTGTAAGGCTTGCAGACCTTCAAAAAGATATTCTAGTAAATGCTATAAAGTACGTAAAAAAAGGTGGATATCTTGTGTATTCTACTTGCACCCTTGGTCCTTTGGAAAATAGAAATAATTTTAAATTTTTAATGGATAACAAGGATTTGGAATTAATTCAAATTGATGGCCAAGATTTTATAGAATACAAGAGTTTTGAAGCCAACACTGATGGGTTTTTCATCAGTAAATTTAGGAAAATAAATGATTAATATAAACGATAAGACAATTTATGAAATTGAAAACTTATTTAAGGAAAGGTCCTACCAAAAATTTAGGGCCAAACAAGTTTTTAGGGCTATCCATGTCAATAGGCTAAATGATTTTGATGAAATGACAGACCTGCCACTTAAGATGCGAGAAGACCTAAAGGCTGATTTTAAGTTTGAGAGGATAAACGTTCTTAAGACTTTTGAATCAAAAATAGATTCAACCAAGAAATATCTTTTGGAGCTTCCAGATAAAAATATAGTTGAAGCTGTATATATGGATTATAAGGATAGGTCCACAATTTGCATTTCAAGCCAGGTTGGGTGCAGGATGGGCTGTAGTTTTTGTGCATCAACCAAAAATGGACTCGTAAGAAATATGACTACTTCAGAATTGATTGAGGAAGTATATCTCTTAGAAAGACTTAATGGCCCGATTTCAAATATCGTTATTATGGGTATCGGTGAGCCACTAGATAATTTTGCTCATATAAAAAAATTTATCGAAATAATAACAGACCCCAGTGGTAGAAATTTATCCCACAGGTCTATAACCCTTTCAACATCGGGTCTATCGCCAAGGATTAAAGACTTGGCAGATACAGGTCTTGACGTTAATTTGGCCTTGAGTCTTCACTATGCAGACGATAAAAAAAGAGCTGTCTATATGCCGGTTGCCAAAAAATATTCGATTAAGGATTTGATCGATGCTACAGACTATTATTTTGACAAGACTGGGCGTAGGGTTTCTTTTGAATATGTTGTGATAGATGGGGTTAATAACCTTACTGAAGATGTGGAAAACCTCCACGACCTGCTTTTTGGTAAAAATGTCCACATAAATCTGATTCCTCTTAATCCAATAGAGGAATTTGATCATAAAAAACCAGGAGCGAGAGTTCTTGAAGACTTTAAGCAAAGACTTATAAAAAGAGGACTAAATGCAACCATCAGAAGGTCCATGGGAATAGATATAGATGCCTCATGTGGCCAATTAAGAAATAATTATGCGAGGTAAGCATGAAATTTAGTACGATTACAAATATAGGCAAGATTAGGAATGAAAATGAAGATTCATTTTCTAATATCAGCCTAGGAGACTTGGATTTTTTCATTGTAGCTGATGGCATGGGCGGGCACAGCAAGGGCGAACTTGCTAGTAAGCTTGCTGCCAAGCTTTTTATAAAATATATAAAAGAAGCTGACATTGCTAGCTACAATTCTTATATAAAACTTTTGGAAGAAGCAATATTCTATGCCAACGAAGAAATATATAAATTATCGCTAGAGGATGGAAATATTAGGATGGGTACAACTGTAGTCTGCCTTTGCATAGACTACAAAAATAAAACCTACTACCTAAGCCACCTTGGAGACTCTAGAGCTTATATTTATAGAAACGAGACCTTAAGTCAACTTACTAGGGACCACTCCTTAGTGAATGATTTGTTGGATAGTGGGTCTCTTACAGAAGATGAGGCAGCAAATTTTATTAATAAGTCTGCCATAACTAGAGCTGTAGGCACTGAAGAAAAAGTTGTTGCTGATAGTAAATCCCTTCCAATGGAAGATGGTGACATTATACTAATGGTGACTGATGGGCTTACAAATGAACTGACAGATGAAAAGATAAGACAGATAGTAAAAGCTAATAAGGATCCATACCAGATCTCATCTAAGCTTATAGAAGAAGCTATAGACCATGGTGGTAGGGATAATATTACTGTTACAACAATCTTACTATAAGAGGCTATTATGGATAAAATAATATTAGATGGTAGATATGAAATTATAAAAGAAATAGGCGTAGGAGGCATGGCCAAGGTTTACAAGGCCAAAGATAAACTTCTTGGTAGGTTTGTTGCCATAAAAATTTTAAAAGAGCAATACGCAGAAGACGAAGAATTTTCAAAGAAATTTAATAACGAGGCCCAATCGGCCGCAAGACTTTCCCATATCAATATTGTAAATGTCTATGATATAGGTAAGGATATGCTAAATGGCAAGCTTATTCAATATATTGTAATGGAATATGTGGAGGGTGAGACTCTCAAAGATTTAATTAATCGAGAAAAGGTTCTTGAAAATCATGATATTATTGATTATTCAACTCAAATTGCCCAAGCCCTAAAGAGCGCCCATGATTCAGGTATTGTCCATAGGGATATCAAGCCACAAAATATTTTAATCGACAAGTATGGTTTGTGTAAGGTGACAGACTTTGGTATAGCGAGAGTTTCTTCAAATGCTACTATTACCTATACCAGTTCGATTTTAGGGACAGTTCATTATATTTCTCCTGAGCAAGCCAAGGGCAAGATTGTAGATTTGAAATCTGACCTTTATTCTTTGGGAGCTGTCATGTATGAAATGGCTACTGGTAGGGTGCCTTTTGATGCGGATAATTCTGTGGGAATTGCAGTTATGCATATCCAGGATGATCCAATCCCACCTAGGGAAATAAATCCAAATCTTTCCAGACACTTAAATTACATAATTATGAAACTCCTAAAGAAGGACCCAACAGAGAGATTTCAAAATGCAAGTGAGTTAATAGAAGCTCTTGATGATGAATCTCTTGTTAAGGGCGAGGATAGTTATGAAGATACAGCAAGGATTCCTATTGTGGTTCCAAAAAAGGAAACTTATCCTGATCCGATTGAGGAAGAAAGAGAAGCTGTTTATGTGTCAACTGGAGAAGAAAAGAGCAAGAAAAAGAAAAAGAGAAATCCTATTAAGATTTGGCCTCTAGCTCTTCTTGCCTTTATTCTAGTGGTAGCTGTATATTTCTTTAGTTCAAGAATGAATAAGGAAGATCTAGAAGTACCAACAGTAGTAAATCTTACAGAAGAACAGGCAGTTAACCAACTCGAAAAACGTGGTTTTAGGGCAAATATTTCAAGGTATGCAGAAAGTGATGAATACGAAAAGGGCAAGGTCATGAGCCAAGACCCAGAGGCATCTATAAGGGCTAAGAAGGGCACTATAGTCAACCTTGTAATCTCATCAGGTAGGGAAATAAAAGTACCTGAGCTTAAAAATATGAACCTAAGCCAGGCCGAGGAAACCTTAAAAGACCTAGGACTTAAAGTCGGAACAACATCTACTGACTATTCAAATACAGTTGATAAAGATTTAGTTATTAGGCAAGAACCAGTAGCTGGCTCAGCTGTACAATCTGGAACTGAAGTAAACCTTGTAATATCTGTTGGCAAGGAAGATACAACAGAAAATATCAAGGTAGGCAACTACATTGGCATGGCGGAGCAAGATGCAATTGCAGCTGCAAGAAAAAATCATCTTAGAGTTAGAAATGTCGATTACCAACATTCATCAAATGTTCAAAAGGGATTGGTAATGAGCCAGTCCATAGGTGCTGAGACAGAAGTAGCAGAAAATTCTGCAATTGATTTTGTAATTAGCCTTGGCGAAGAAGAAAAAGCCAAGAGTCCAAATAGGGAAGTTGAAATTAGACTTAATGTCGCTAGCAACAAGGACAATTTCAATGTCAAAATTTATAAGGTAGACAGCAATGGCGATAGGGGCGATCTTTTATATAATGATTACCACACATCAAGTGATTTGAATTCTAATGGAGTCCTAGTCCTTAAGTTTATGGCAATGTCACAGACAAGTGTGGAAGTCCTAGTTGATGATGAATCCTACGGAGTATATCAAGTTAACTAATGATTGGAAAAATAATTAAAAGTCAAAAAGAATTATATTATGTAGACACCAATGATATGGTTTATAAGGCCAAGGCAAGGGGAAACTTTAGGGTTAAAGATAAAAAACCCCTGGTAGGAGACAATGTAGAAATAGAAATATTGGAAGATGACAAGGCCTACATCACAAAGCTACTTGCCCGTAAAAATGAAATCAAAAGACCTAATATAGCAAATATTGACCAGCTTTTGGTTTTTATAACGATAAATGATCCACCCCTTAACCTCTACAACCTTGACAAGTACTTGGCTATGTGTGAGTATTTAAACATTTCTGTAACTATAATGCTTACAAAAATAGACCTTGCACCTTGCGAGAAGGTTGAAGAAATTTCTGGAATCTATAAAAATATCGGTTATGAAGTGATATTAATTGATAATTACAAGGATTTTCCTCAAGAAAAAATTAGGGAAATCCTAAAGGGGAAGACTTCTGCAGTATCAGGTGCATCGGGTGTGGGCAAATCTACTTTCTTGTCAAACTTAATTGATGCAGAAATTGAAATTGGCGACATTAGCCAGAAATCAAAAAGAGGCAAGAATACCACTCGACACACAGAAATTTTTAAACTTGCTAAGGATACTTTTATTTTTGATACCCCAGGCTTCGATTCCTTTGACCTAGACTTTTTAGAAGATGAAAATGATCTTAAAAACAACTTTGTCGAATTAAGGGATAGGGATTGCAAGTTTAAGGATTGCAACCACATCAATGAACCATCTTGCAGGGTTAAGGAAGATTTAGAAAAAGGAAAAATTTCTGCTTCACGCTATAAAAATTATATCCAGTTATTTGAAGAATTAAAACAAAGGAGACTTAACAAATGGTAAGACTATCACCATCGATACTATCAGCAAATTTTGCAAATCTTCAAGGAGATTTAGACCAAACCAAGGGATGTGGTCTTAAAATGATTCACATCGATGTCATGGATGGGATATTTGTGCCAAATATTTCCTTTGCCTTTAAGGTCATTTCTGATATTAGGGATAAGAATGATTATTTCTTTGATACCCACCTAATGATTGAAGAGCCTATTAGGTATATAGACGAATTTAAAAAGGCAGGATCTGATAGAATAACAGTTCATTACGAGGCTTGTAAAGATTTAAAAGCAACCCTAAAAGCTATAAGAGATGCTGGTATAGAAGTGGGTCTTACAGCTAAACCAGAAACAGATCCCAAATTACTTTTAGAATATTTTGACCAAATCGATTTGATTTTGGTAATGAGTGTAAGACCTGGTTTTGGCGGACAAAAGTTTATGGAAGAAACCAAGGCGACCATGGATTTCTACAGAAAATATATTGACGAAAATAATTTGAAGGTAAAAATGCAAGTCGATGGGGGCATCAAAACTACAAATGTCAGAGAAGTTTTGGACCTCGGAGTTGATGAGATTGTATCAGGCTCAGATATTTTTGCCAAGGATATAAAATCTCAAATTTTAACCTACCACGAGATTTTTAAAGAATACGAATAAAATAAAAAGCTGGTTTATGATATTATCATTTACCAGCTATTTTTGTGAGCAAATTAAAAAACTGACCTTTTGGCCAGTTTAAAAATTTTTAATTTAGTACTAAACTAAAAAAGCTTATGCTTTTTCTACTTTTCCACTTTTAATACATTTTGTACAAGCGTTAATAGTTTTTGGAGTGCCATCAACAATAGCTTTAATCTTGTGCACGTTTGCTTTAAAAGTTCTGTTGATTTGTCTATGTGAGAATGTTACAGTCTTTCCACTAGCTGTACCTTTGCCACATATATCGCATGCTCTTGACATAATTACACCTCCTTCTTATTCATCTTTATTATTCTACCAAAGTTTTATGAAAATTACAAATTTTTAGCTGATATTTTTAAGAGAGATTCTGTGTCATAATGGTATAGTATATAAGAAAAAAGATAAAAGGGGAAATTATGGATTACAAATCTCTTTATAATAATAAAAATTTTACTAATATAGACTTTGATAAAGACCTTAATACTTATACTACTTTTGGCATAGGGGGCCCTGCAGATGTCTTGGCTAAACCTACCAGCGTAGAAGAATTAGAAGAGCTTTTAAAATTTAATCACGAAAATAATATAAAAACTTTTGTTATGGGCAAGGGTTCAAATCTTTTGGTATCTGATAAGGGCATCAGGGGTTGCGTAATTGTTCTTGCTGATAATTTTGACGATGTAAAAATCGAAGGCGATTATCTGACTGCGCTTTCTGGCACTGCTTTAAATAAGGCAAGCCTTGCTGCTATAGATGAGGGACTTGCTGGCATGGAAGAAATATCTGGCATACCAGGTTCAGTTGGGGGTGCTGTAGCGATGAATGCTGGTGCTTATGGTGGAGAAATCAAGGATATTGCTGTAGAAATTAAGGCTTTTGATTTTGAAGGAAAGCTTCACACTTTTAAAAATGAAGAGATGAATTTTTCTTACAGGCATTCAAGGATTTTTGATGATAATTTAATTGTTGTTAGTGCTAAGTTTAAATTGGAAAAAGGCGATAAGCATATAATTACCGAAAAATATTTGGACTATACAAATAGACGCCAAACCAAGCAACCTCTTGATAAAAAATCTGCTGGTTCTACTTTCAAAAGGCCAGAAGGCTCCTATGCATCAAAATTAATTGATGAGTGTGGTTTGAGAGGATTTAGAGAAGGTGATTGCCAGGTTAGCGAAAAGCATTGTGGGTTCATTATCAATAGGGATAAGGCGACTTGCAAACAGATGCTTGATTTTATTAACCATGTATCAAGTATCGTTAAGGAAAAAACTGGGTTCGTCTTAGAACGAGAGGTAAAATTAGTCGGAGACTTATAGATGAAATTAAAGATAATTACAGGCCTTTCTGGCTCAGGTAAAACAACAGCCCTAAGGGCCTATGAAGATTTAGGCTATTATGCAATGGATAACGCGCCAGCATATTTGGTGGAAAAATTCATAGAGCTTAATAAATACCAAGAAAAACCAATAGAAAAGATGGCTGTTGTTATAGATTTTAGGTCATTTTCCTTAGATAATGATATTTTTAAATCTATAAAAAGCCTCAAAGAAGCCAATAAGGATACAGAAATTATCTTTATTTACTGTAACGATGAAATCATTAAAAAAAGATACAATGAATTGAGAAGACCTCATCCTCTTGGAGAGTATGGAAATGTATCGGACGGGCTTGAGAAAGAAAAGAACTTGTTAAAGCCTCTTAAGGATATATCTGACAAGCTAATAGATACAACTAACTATAAAATTGCAGAGCTAAGGCAAGTGATAGAATCCAGTGGGGATAAGAAAAATAATATGATTATAAATCTTATATCCTTTGGTTATAAGTATGGGGTGAGTGCTGATTTTGACTTTGTTTTTGATGTGAGATTTATACCAAATCCATTTTATGTAGAAGAACTTAAAAAGTTAAATGGCACTAACAAAAAACTTGCTAATTATCTAGACCAATTTGATATTATTAAGGACTTTGAAGATAGGGTTTATGGCCTCATAAATTCCCTCCTTCCTTCCTATGAAAAAGAGGGGAAGAATATTATTACCATTGCCTTTGGATGCACTGGTGGCCAACATAGGTCGGTCTATATGGTAGAGAAGATGTATGAAAAGATGAAAAATGATGATTATATACTAATTAAGAGACATAGAGAAAAGGATAAGTGGTAAGATGAGATATTTAAAAAGATTAGACATTGATAATATAAAAAATGCTAGGGATTTAGGAGGGGTACCAACTCTCGATCATAGGTCGACAAAATGGCATGAATTTTTTAGGACAGCAAGCCTTGATGATATAAATGAGGCTGATATGGAGCAATTAAAAAAATTAAATATCTCAACAATAATTGATTTAAGAAGGATAAATGAAATAGATTTTGAATCTGAAAGTCATAAAAAAATTAAGGAAAATTTTGACTACCACCACATTTCCCTTGCTCCAGACAGAGAATTTAGGAAGGAAGAAATTGAAAAGATTATTTCGGGGAAAATCTCTGTTGGCCAATCTTATAGAAATTTAATAGACCATTATGTGGCTGTTAAGGAAATTGTAGAAGTGCTCGCAAGGGCAGAGGGCTCAGTTCTTTATCATTGCCAGGAAGGTAAAGATAGGACTGGTATAGTTTCTATGATAATAATGGGCCTTGCTGATGTGGCGAGAGGCGATATTATTGCTGATTATGAAATATCTTCTGCCCATCTTGGCTATATAGAAAGGTACGATGAGGACGAACCTTTCTCAGTTTTCAGAATCACAGACCCATATTATATGAAGGAAGCTTATGACTATGTTATAAGGAAATACGGTAGCTTTGAAGCATATCTACTCTATGCCAAGTGTGAGCAAAAAGATATAGATATGTTAAGGAGCAGGATAAGGGACTAGTATGAGTTTTTCCCAAAGATGCAAGAAGGAGCTATTGCGAAAAGAACCCTTAGATTTAGAAGGCGAATTAATTTCCCTAGCTCATTTTATTGGGTCAATAAGGATTTCTGCATCTGGTTTTAATGTGATTTTTAAAACAGATGCCAACCAAGAAGCTAGATATATCTACAAACTAATTGCTGACTTATATGGTTATTCTCCGACCTTTGAGATTCAGGATAACCCGGATAAGAAAACAAAGAGAGATTATGTTGTAATAATTGAAGATGCAGATGTATCTGATAAGTTAATCGCTCTTATGAACGAAGGTTTCATAGAAAATTACAAAAATATTGAAGATGTGAAGCTTGAAACTATAAAGGGATTTTTGAAGATTGCCTTTATCTTTAGGGGCTCGGTAAATGATCCTCAAAGGGGCTACAATTTAGAGATTGTAGGAAAGAACAAAAATGAAGCTGGGCTTATTAAAGATTCAATGGATACCTTTAATTTGAATGCCAAGCTAAGTCAAAGGCTTGATAATAATATTATTTACCTAAAGGATTCTGATAAGATTTCTGATTTCTTGGCTGTTATAGGCGCCATGCAATCTCTTTTTGAACTAGAGAATGTAAGGGCAATGAAATCAATTAGAAATGATATAAATAGGATAAATAATTTTGATAATGCCAACATTGACAGGACTGTTAAGGCTTCTATTGTCCAAGTTGACGCTATAAATAAGGTTATAGAAAAGAATGCATTTGATGAATTTGACGAGCTTAGTCAAAAAATTGCTAAGCTAAGGCTAGATAATCCCTACTTATCCCTTGATGAACTTGGAGAAAAACTAAATCCACCGCTTACAAAAGCCAAGGTAAACTATAGACTGCAAAAGTTTATCAAGCTAGCAAAAGATTTGTGAGAGCAAGTCTTTTTTTAAAGGAGCACCTATGACTACAAAATTTACCCACCTCCACCTCCATACGGAATATTCTCTGCTTGATGGTTTTACAAGAATAGATGAACTTCTAGATAGGTGTAAAGAACTTGGCATGGATTCTGTTGCGATCACAGACCATGGTCAGATGTATGGGGTCATAGAATTTTATAAACAAGCACAAAAACGTGGTATAAAGCCAATTATTGGTTGCGAGGTTTATGTATCTGAAAGAGATCATAAGATAAAGGATCCAACCAATAGGAGGTACTACCACCTAATTTTGCTTGCAGAAAATAATACTGGCTATAAGAACCTTGTGAAAATTGTTTCAGAAGCTTATGTCAATGGTTTTTATTACAAACCAAGGGTGTCATTTGACTTTATAAAAAATCATACAGAAGGTCTTATTGCCCTTTCTGCCTGCTTAAATGGAGAGGTTAACCAAAGAATCTTGGAAGGAGATATGAAGGCCGCAGAAGAAACTGCCTTAAAGTATGAAAAAGCTTTTGGCAAGGGATCTTTCTTCTTAGAAGTCCAAGACCATGGTATGGCTGAGCAAAAAAAAGTAAACCAAGGCATAAAATACCTCCACAAAAAACTCGGTATAGAAATGGTTGCTACTAACGATGTTCACTATATCAACAAGGAAGATTCTTACTATCAAGATGTGCTATTGTGCATCCAAACAGGCGCCCTAATCAAGGATGAAAATAGGATGAGGATGCCAACTAGGGAATTTTACCTAAAAGACGCTGATACTATGGCGACAATCTTCAAAGATTATGAAAGAGCAATCGAAAATACAAGAAAAATTGCAGACCGTTGCCAAGTTGAAATTAAATTTCACCAACCACATTTGCCATACTACACCAAAGTTCCAGAAGACCTTACAAATCTAGATTATTTGAAATTATTAGTAAATGAAGGCCTAGCTCAAAAATATGATCAAGTTACAGACGAGATTGTAAAGAGGGCAAAGATGGAAATCGACGTTATAAACTCAATGGGTTATGTTGATTATTTCCTAATTGTGTGGGACTTTGTAAATTATGCAAGAAAAAATGACATAGCAGTTGGACCTGGTAGGGGTTCTGCAGCAGGTTCTCTTGTTTCATACGCCCTTGATATAACTCAGATTGACCCCTTGAAATACAATTTGATTTTTGAGAGGTTCTTAAATCCTGAGAGGGTATCAATGCCTGATATAGATATAGATTTTGACTATGTATTAAGGGATAAGGTAGTTGAATATGTAAATGACCTTTATGGCAGGGATCACGTTTCGCAGATTGTAACTTTTGGTAGGATGCAGGCTAGAAATGCCATAAGGGATGTTGGCAGGGCTTTGGATATAGCCTATGGCAAGGTCGATACCATTGCCAAGCAAATTCCAGCAACAATTGGTATGACCATTGATAAGGCCCTAGCAGAATCTGATGCCTTTAGGGCCTCCTACGAAAAAGATGCTGAGGGAAAAAGACTAATTGACACAGCCAAAAAGCTCGAGGCTCTTCCTCGCCATACATCTATCCACGCTGCAGGTGTAGTTATTTCTAAAGACCCACTTACAGATATTATTCCACTCGCTTTGTCAAACGACCAAGTTGTAAGCCAATTTGATATGACAGAGATAGAAGAGCTGGGACTTTTAAAAATGGATTTTTTGGGCCTTAGAAACCTCACAGTTATCAAAGACACCATAAAGGATGTTAAGAAAAATTACGGTGTAGACCTTGATATAAGAAAAATCGATGTAAATGATGTAAATGTGATCAAGCAATTTAACCAGGCTAAGACCATAGGACTTTTTCAGTTTGAGTCAGCTGGCATGAGGGCCTTTCTTAAAAATTTAAAGCCGACAGTTTTCGATGACCTTATTGCGGCGAATTCTTTATTTAGACCTGGGCCAATGGATGAGATTCCCAAATATATCCACAACAAAAATAACCCGGCTGACGTCACTTTCCTTGATGAAAAATTAAAACCTATCCTAGGTGTGACTTATGGGATAATTGTCTACCAGGAACAGGTAATGCAGATAGTTCAGCAGCTTGCAGGCTATTCACTAGGTGAAGCTGACAACCTAAGGCGTGCCATGTCTAAGAAAAAAATGGCAGTTATGGAAGAAAATAGGGATATTTTTATAAATGGTAAGGTCAGCGAGGATGGGAAAGTCATAATACCAGGAGCGGTGAGAAATGGTGTTGATAGACAGGTGGCAAATACAATTTATGATGAAATGATTTCCTTTGCTAAATACGCCTTCAATAAATCTCACTCTGCAGCCTATTCGCTTGTGGCAGTTCAAACGGCATATCTCAAGCACTATTACCCAGAAGAATATATGGCAAATTTGATTTCATCTGTCATGGATCAGTCGGGCAAGCTTTATTCTTATGTATCTGAGACAAAAAGGCTTGGAATAGAAGTTCTTGCACCAGATATAAATAAGTCTTACGGGTCTTTTAAGGTGGCAGACAAAAAAATTATCTTTGGCCTATCGGGGATAAAAAATGTTGGACTAAATCTTATAGACTCTATCGTTAAAGCAAGAGATGAAGGCGGAGCCTTTACTAATTTTAAAAATTTCCTTGAGAGAGTTGAAGATTACGACCCAAGGGCCCTTAATAAAAAGGGAATAGAATCTCTAATTAAGGCGGGAGCCTTTGATAGTCTGGGCTATACCAGGTCGTCACTCATGGCGATTTTTGAAAAGGCCATAAATACTGTCCACGATAATAATAAAATTAATGTGACAGGTCAGATTAATCTTTTGGATATGGCTAGTGCTAAAGAAGATACGGACATAGATATGCCAAATATTGATGAGTATCCAAAAAAGGTTAAGTTAAAATTAGAAAAAGAGGTTCTTGGTTTTTATATTTCTGAACATCCCTTGTCAGAAAGAAGCCTAGCTCTTTCAAATATTGTTAATTTTACAACAAATTATAGGGAAGAACTTGGTGAAAATAGGCTGGCTAGTCTTGACGGCAAATTTGTTACTATGGCTGGTATTATCAATAACAAAAAAGAACTTACTACAAAAAAACGAGATTTAATGGCCTTTGCATCGCTTGAAGATATGTATGGAAACATTGAAATGGTGATATTTCCCAAGACTTATAGCGAGTATAGAAAATTAATTGATGATGATAACGTTGTGATTGTCAAAGGAAGATTGCAAACTGATGAAACTGACGTAAAATTATTAGCGTCAGAATTTATTGACCTAGACAATGCAAATCTTAAAACTTTGTATCTAAAAATAAAATATAGAGAGTATAATAATATCAAAGGCTTGCTTATGGAAAATTTAGGCAAGAACCCAGTAAAAATATATTTTGAGGATAAGAAAAAGTTAGTGGGTCTTGATTCAAGATTGTGGTTTAATATTAATGACCAAGCTATAAAGCTACTTGAAGATAGGCTCGGAAAAGAAAATGTTAAGGTAAAATAAGGAGAAATAATGAAGACAATAGGTATACTTACTAGCGGTGGCGACGCTCCAGGTATGAACTCTGCTATCAGGGGAGCTGTTAGAACTGCGTTAAATAAATCCATGAGGATTAAGGGTGTCAGAAACGGTTACGATGGCTTAATGAAGGGAGATATCTATGAAATGAATATCTCATCTGTAGCAGACATCATCCACAAGGGTGGTACTATCTTAGGTACTGCAAGAAGCCTTGAATTTCAAACCCCAGAAGGTCAAAAAAGAGGAGCTCAAATCCTTGCTGACTATGGTATCGAAGGCTTGATCGTAATTGGTGGTGACGGATCATTTAAGGGTGCCAAGGCCCTATCTGATTTAGGAATTAAAACAATCGGTATTCCTGGAACTATAGACAATGATATGGGCTATACTGATTATACTATAGGATTTTTTACTGCCATAGAAACAGTATCTGATGCCATTGGTAAATTAAGAGATACATCTAGCTCTCACGGTAGGGCTGTTGTTATAGAGGTAATGGGCCGTAACTGTGGGGACTTAGCTTTGTATTCAGGTCTTGCAGGAGGAGCCGAATCCATTATCGTTCCTGAGCATAATTTTTCGATTAATGAAATAATTGCCAAGATGGAACATGGTAGAAAAAGAGGAAAACTTCATCATTTGATAACTCTAGCAGAAGGTGTTGGTGACCCATATGCTCTAGCAAATGAACTTGAAGAAAAAACTGGTATCGAGACAAAGGTAACAGTTTTAGGTCACGTTCAAAGGGGCGGTTCACCATCAGCTGTTGATAGACTTCTAGGATCTGCAATGGGCTCTAGGGCTGTTGACTTATTGGCAGAAGAAAAAACAGGCCTTGCTATAGGTTATGTAAACGGAAAAATTATAGAAGTAAGTATAGAAGAAGCTACATCTGTTAAGTCAGTTTTCGATGAAAATCTTTATGATTTAGCAAATAGCTTATCAAGATAGGAGTAAAAATGCAACCAGAAATTTTAAAGAAAACCAAAATTGTTTGTACTATAGGACCAGCTAGTGAAAAACCAGAAGTGCTTGAACAACTCATTCACAATGGAATGAACGTAGCAAGACTTAACTTTTCACACGGAACTCATGAAGAACATTTAGAAAAAATTAAAACAATTAAAAGACTAAGAAGGAAACTAAATAAACCAATAGCTATCATGCTAGATACTAAGGGTCCAGAAATCAGAACTGGTAATTACAATGTAAAGGAAATCTACCTTAAACCAGATGACATTTTTACTCTTACAACTAGAGATGTAATGGGAACCCAAGACATAGTATCTGTAAGTCATAAGGGCTTACCTCAAGATGTTAAGGTTGGCAGCGAAATCTACATAGATGATGGCCTAGTTCAACTTGAAGTAATAGAAATTAAAGATGGAACAGATGTAGTTTGTAGGGTACAAAACAACGGTGTACTTTCAAACCACAAGGGAGTTAACCTTCCAGGTTCTAAAACAAACCTACCAGCAATCACTCCAAAGGATGTAGATGACATAAAATTTGGTATAGAAAATGGAATCGACCTTATCGCAGCCTCTTTCGTTCGTAAAAAAGAAGACGTTTATGATATAAGAAAAGTTCTTGAAGACCACGGTGGAGAGAATATAAAAATCATTTCTAAGATTGAATCTCAAGAAGGTGTTGATAATATCGAAGAAATCATCGAAGCATCTGACGGAATCATGGTTGCCAGAGGAGACCTTGGTATAGAAATAAAAACAGAATTAATACCAGGAGTACAAAAAGATATCATAAGAAGATGTAATGCTGCTGCAAAACCAGTTATTACAGCTACTCAAATGCTTGATTCTATGATTAGAAACCCAAGACCAACAAGAGCTGAGACAACAGACGTTGCCAATGCTATTATAGATGGTACTGACTGCGTTATGCTTTCAGGTGAAACAGCTGGTGGTAAATATCCAGTTCAAGCTGTTAAGACCATGAGAGATATCTGTATTACAACAGAATTATCAGATGACTTCATAGAAAAAGTTTACAATACAAAAGTAGTATCTAGAAGAAATACTACAAACTCAATAGCAAGATCTACTTGCCAAATCGCAAGAGAACTAGACGCAAAAGCTATTATTTCTTGTACATCATCAGGTAATACTTCAAGGGTAATTTCTAAATTTAGACCAAGAACAACAATCGTAGCTGCAACAACTACAGATAGCGTTGCTCGTCAATTATCAATTGTTTGGGGTGTTTATCCACTTGTAATTAAAGAAGCTCACGAAACAGACGAACTTATCGAAAGAGCTATAGTTGGGGGATTATCAGAAGGCTACCTAGAAGAAGGCGACCTAACTATAGTAACTGCTGGTGTTCCACTTGGTGTAAGCGGATCTTCAAACCTAATTAAAGTTCATGTGATTGGTGATATCATCACATCTGGTACAGGTATAGGTGCTAAATCTGTATCTGGTAAGGTTGTAATTGGATCAACAAAGAAAGAACTTGAAAGTAAATTTGAAGAAGGCGACATCATAGTAGCCAAATTTACTGACTCAGATATTACAGAATTTATAGAAAAAGCATCAGCTATAGTCACAGAAACCGGTGGATTAACAAGCCATACAGCAGTAGCAGCTGTTCACTTCGGCATTCCTGCAGTAGTTGGTGCAGTAAGCGCTCAAAGCCTTGTAGAAGATGGTCAAATCATTACAGTAGACCCAATAGGCGGAGTAATCTACAACGGAGAAACAAAAGTAATCTAATGAAATACAATGATATCTATATAAGAGATATCCTAATAGATGGGAGAGGAGTTGGCGAAACTCCTGACAAGGTTGCTTTTATCGAAGACGCAGTCTATGGTGAAGTCTGCGAAATAGAAATAATAGAAGAAAAGAAAAATTTCTACAATGCAAAAAAGATAAAAACAATCAAAGAAAGCCCAGTACAAACACAAGCTCCATGTCCATATTTTTATGAATGTGGAGCTTGTACTATTATGGATATAAAATATGAAAATCAAATACAAATAAAAAAGAATCTAATTCTATCTGCCCTAGCTAAATCAACATCCTATAAGCTAGAAGATATTGAAATTATCCCATCAAAGGAGTTGAGATATAGGAATAAAATAAGGCTCCAAGTAGAAAAAGACGGCAGACTTGCCTATAACAAATCCTATTCAAACGACTTAGTTTACATAAAAGATTGCCTGCTTGTTAGGGAAAATATTGGCGAAAATGTAGGAAAAATAGAAGAAATAACCAAGGATATATCTGAAAAATTTAAGGGTGCAATAAAAGAAATCACCGTAAGAACCAACGGCACAGACATCATGTTAAATCTTGATCTTGATAACAATAATGAACCCATCGCCTATATCAAAGAAAAATACTCAAGTAGCAAATTTTTTATAAATATAATAGGCAAGGAAAATATAAATATTTCTGGTAAAGATTTTTTAGAATACAAGATATGTGACAAAACCTTCAGGATAAGTGGCAATGATTTCTATCAAGTAAATGACTTTCAAATAGAAAATCTTTACGGCCAAGCAAAAAAACTTTTAGGATCTGGCAAAAAAGTCCTAGACCTCTACTGCGGCTCAGCCACCTCTTCTATAGCTATAAATGGTGATAGGCTAGTAGGTGTAGAAATAAACAAAAATGCCATCCAAGATGCTAAAATAAATGCAGAAATAAACGACCTAAAAGACTTTAAATTCATAGCTAAAAACGCCAAATACATCGACGAAAAATTTATAAAAAAAGAAAAAATCGATAGCCTAATTGTAGACCCACCAAGAGCAGGCCTCGACAAAGACCTAATAAAATCCATAGGTAAATCCGGCCTAAAAGAAATAATCTACATCTCCTGCAACCCCCAAACCCTAGCAAGAGATATAAATAGATTTGAAGAAGAAGGCTACAAACTAGAAAAAATCAAAGCCGTAGACATGTTCCCACAAACCATGCATGTGGAGAGTGTAGCGTTGATGCAAAAGATGTAAATTTAGAAATCCTGCATTTTAAGCAGTTTTATAAGCATTTTGTCTTTGATAAAGATGAAGAAGGATACGTCAAAAAGACTCAAAAAAACTATATGGATGTAAGAGTAGTTTTGAGACTAGTATGAGGAAACACAAAAAATATAATTAACCCATTTTGTACTTTCTACAAGAGTAGCTTAAAAGGCTGCTCTTTTTTATTAAAGGGAGTAATATTTCGTTACATCCTTTTTCAAAAAATGGAAAACTCATAAGCAACTTTACATATTCGCTTTTATAACATATAATAAAAGCGTAAACGAGAGGAGGCGGACTATGAATATACTTAAAGAATATATACAAGAAAATTTAGTAATCACCAACAAAGAAGCAGAAGAACTTGGATATACTAGGCATAATTTATCAGAATTAACAAAAATCGGACAATTAGAAAGATTAAGACCAGGACTATATCAACTAAAAGGAAAAGTAATAGACGATTTTGTTTTAATATCATCAAATAGTAATCGAATTATATTTTCCCATCAAACAGCCCTATACCTCCACGACCTATCCGACAGGACTCCAAATGTATTTCATATATCTGTACCCCAAGGATATAATGCAAGCCATATCAAAAAAAGATATGAGGATCTACAAGTTCACTATGTAAAAAAAGACTTATACGAACTAGGAGAGACAGAAATAAAATCACCACAAGGTAAACTTATCCCAGTTTACGATATAGATCGAACAATTTGCGACATCATAATCGACAGAGAAAAAATAGATAAGCAGATTTTTACAGAAGCCATAAAAAGATACTTTAAATCACAAAATAAAAATCTAAGACGACTCATAAAATACAGTAGACTATTTAAAATAGAAAATGAAATTAGGAAATATATGGAGGTGTTATCGTGATTAATATCGAGAGTATAAAGGGAAAGATAAGAAGCATGGCAGAGAAGAAAAATCTAAAGTCACAAGAAGTTCTACAAATATATTTCTTCGAAAGATTTTTAGAAAGGCTATCCAAATCAAATTACAAAAATAATTTTGTAATAAAAGGAGGATTCCTGATATCATCTCTAATTGGTATTGAAAATAGAACAACTATGGACATGGATACAACCATAAAAGGCATAGCCCTAAAAGAAGAGAAAATAAAAGAAGTCGTAGATGAAATTATAAATATCAATGTAGAAGATGGAATAAAATTTGAAATAAAAGACATTAGTTATATTAGGGAAGAGGACGAGTACGAGAACTTTAGAATATCACTAATAGCAAATGTTGGAAAGACCAAAAACCCGATGAAACTAGACCTAACAACAGGAGATGCAATAACACCAAGGGAAATAGAATATACCTATCCATGTATATTTACCAAAGAAGATATAAAAATAATGGCATATCCATTAGAAACAATTTTAGCTGAAAAATATGAAACCATAATCAGAAGAAATATAACAACAACACGAATGAGAGACTTTTACGACATATACACTCTCTACAAATTGAAAAAAGATGAGATAAACTATGAAATTTTAAAAGAAGCAGTAGAGAGAACCTTAAACAAAAGAGAAAGCTGGGAGATAATGCAAGACTATGAGGAAATAATCGAGGACATAAAAGAAGATTCATACCTAAGATCCTTGTGGGAAGTATATCTCAGTGAAAATAAGTATATTGGAGATTTGACCTTTGATAAGGTTATTGATGTAGTGACAATTATTTCAAATAGAATTAATGAGATGTAATTTAACAGACACTGTCTTGCAATCATAGACAAGAAAATATTAAGTAAAAGAGAAGTGGAATTAATCTACTTCTTTTTTACTTAAAGTTTAAAGGATTAAAATTGAAAAATTTTATGCCAATTGCTTATCCTAATATATAAGGCAAAAGATTTAGAGAACTTAAAGATAGGAAATTCTATCAAAATCTTTGGACTTGTAAAACAAATATTTATAACAATGAGATATGATATAACAAATGTACTAATATATAAATATCGATGATATCTCAAATGCCTATAATTTTCTACTAATAATTCTATTAATGCAAAGTTTTGAAATTACAACGAATATAAAGTATAATATAGTAAAGTAAAAGTTTGCAAATACACAAGTTTTATTTGCATAATAAAAAACAGAATAAGGATGATAATTATGAAGATTAATTACAATGGACTCTGGAAAGTATTAATTGATAAAAATATGAACAAAAAAGACTTGATGGATAGAGTAGGTATATCAACTGCAACAGTGGCAAAAATGACAAAGGGAGAATTTGTTAGTATGCAAGTTTTATATAGAATTTGTAAAGAGTTAGATGTAGACTTTAATGATGTTATATCTATGTATAAAAGTAATTCAATTTAATAGAAAAGGAGAGCACAACTAATGACTGTTCAAAAACAATTTGAAAAATTCAATGATAATATAAGAGTAGACTTTGATACGAATCATGAATTAAAAGAGAAACGTGAAGTATTAGTCAACATTTTAAGAAATTCTGATGACTTGCCATCGTTTGAGGTTATAAATCAAGGCAGCTACATTCTAAAAACAGGAATAAAACCTGAAGATGATCAAGAATATGATATAGACGTTGGATTAATATTTAATGTAAATAAAGATGATTACAAACCGTTGGATTTAAAGGAAAAAATTTGTTCTATACTAGAGAATCATACAGACTATGGTGCTAAGATAAAAAAGCCTTGTGTAACAGTAACTTATAAAAAAAATAATAAAGCTGCGTTTCATGTTGATTTAGTAGTTTATGCTTATGAGGATAATGAGAATAAAGAAAGTCAATTGTATATTGCTAAAGGAATTTCAAGCAATCAGGATTCTATTAAATGGGAAAAAGCTGATCCAAAAGGCCTCGTAGATTATATTAATAATACAATTGTTAAAGGAGAACAAAGAGATCAATTTAGAAGAATCATACGTTATATAAAAAAATGGAGGAACAGGCGATTTAGTAACTTTGGGCATATTTCTCCAGCAAGTATAGGATTAACATTAATGGCTATTGACAACTTTTCTTATTATTCTGATGATGATTTGACAGTATTAATAGATGTCGTTAATTATATAAAGAATAAATTTCATTATAGAAAAACAGAAAATGGTAGAGATCTTTATAGAATAGAGTTATCTTTACCATATGAACTTTCATTTGATTTTCCAAATGATGTCTTTGAAAAAATGACAGATAATCAAATGACAGATTTTAAAGATAAGATTACAAAGTTTTCTAACGATTTGAAAGAAGCTAGAAATGAAATTGATGAGTATGCCCAATATAAAAAATTGAATAAGATTTTTGGAGATGATTTCGAAATTCCTGAAGAGAAAAACACAGCCAAAAATCAAGTTAACTATATTCCCTCATCAAGTTCATCTGGATGGGAGATATATTAATTGGACTCAAATCAATTAAGAGATATCTTATTAGATAATAAATATATCTCAGACGTTATGATTGAAGAGAATGCAAGCTTTAAAAAGACAGAATATAAATTTTTAATCAGTTGTTCTTTATCAACAAATAGTAAGTTAATTCCAGTTAAAATTGGATTACCATTAAATTGGGAACTAAGTTTAATAGATATATACTGTGAGATAGATAAGCTCCCTTTTATCCCACATGTTGAAAAGAATGGGAAACTATGTTTATTTGATTTAGAAGGAGCTTTGATAGATTGGAATTTTGAGGGAGTTTTTAATCAATGCATAGACAAAGCTATTAAAATTTTAGATGATGGCATAAATGGTAAAAACAAGAGAGGTTTGTTGGAAGAATTTAATTCGTATATATACAACAGAGATGATTATAAAAATATTGATGTTGCTATTCCCAAAGAAAAGAAAAACCAAAAGATTAGTTATTGTACAAAAAATAAGATATCTAAAGTAAGAAAGAAAAATGAGACGGATGCTGAATATCTAAAGAGAACTACTATAACATCTTATTTTGCAAGTACCTTATCATCAGATTTTGATTTATGGGGATATAGGAATAGAACACAATTCAATGGTTTATATTTCTTTTTAGCTCCAAATAAAGCAATATATCCTCCTGATTTCAGAAAATCTGTAGATTTATCATATTTAAATAATATTTTGAGCTATTGCTCTTTTAACAATAAAGATAAGAGATATTTAAAAACAAAAGATATGCTTTTTATATTTGAAATTAAACAACCTGAAAAAATTAATAATGTAATAGGATTTTTAATTGAAAATGGAAAGTATGATATTGAGCTTGATAAGCTTAAAATTAGCAATGCTAAAAGAATCATTCCTATCTGTGTAGATAGATTAGATAAGAGTTATCTAATGAATAGAACATCATTCGATAAAAACATACTTGCTAATAAAAAATATCTTTTAATAGGATGTGGTTCTATAGGGGGATATACATTTAGTAATCTGATTAAATCGGGAGTAGAAGACATTACTCTTGTTGATTCAGACCATCTAAATGCTGAAAATATATATAGACATTTACTTGGCATTGAATATCTAAACAACTATAAGGCAGAAGCCTTGAGAATATATGGAGAGAAAAATTTACAAAATTTAAATATAAAAACTGTTGATGACAAAATTGAGGATGCAATTGAAGATTGTTCTATAGAATTTGAAGATTATGATTATATAATATCAGCAACTGGAAATGAAATTCTTAACCGTTGGTTAAATAAATATATTGTTACTAATAAAATACAGACACCTGTTTTTTATTTATGGAATGAGCCATTAGATATTGGGTCACATGTTGCGTTTTTTGATATAAATTATAAAGGGTGTTATGAATGTATATTTAAAAGAGACAATGGTGGGATTTTATATAATTCATTTGCTTATACGCAAAAAGGACAAGTTATTGCTAAATCCAACTCTGGATGTCAGGGTTCTTTTATTTCTTATGGTTCGTTAATATCTATAAAAACAAGTCTAATGTTTATGGATTTATTAAAGAAGCATGCACTTAACAGTATACAAAGTAATCTTATATTTTCTTCAAAAGGCGACGAGTATTATTTCAAATTAGCAGGATTAAATTTTTCAAAACGTTTTAGATCACAAAAATCTGATTCTGAAATTATAAAATTTGATAATATTTATAATAAAACTTGTAGTATTTGTGGTGAATTATGACAATAAGCGAAAATATTCAAAGGGTTAAAATTAAGGATTCAGTTATTGATTTATTTAAGAAATATATACAATATAAACAAAATGGTTTAGAATCTGGTGGAATAATTATAGGTAAAGAAAACTTACAAAATAATTATTATACTATAGGTTATGCAACAGAACCATATAAAAATGACAAGAGAAAAAGGAATAGATTTAAGAGGTTAGATACTAAACATGTAGAGACCTGTAACTCAATATATTTAAGAAGTGGTAAAATTTATAGGTATGTAGGGGAGTGGCACACTCATCCTGAGGCTATTCCCCAATATTCAGATATAGACTTAAAAAACTGGAAAAAAATAGCAAAAGGTTCTGATGAAATAAGTTTATATTTCCATATTATAGTAGGATATGAAGCATATAGAATTTGGAAATATGAAAAAACGGGTATGATTGAGCTGTTAGAAACTATTTATTGGGGAGATAGATATGAAAGAAATAATTAGAAAATTTAAAGACTGTAAAACTCAATTATGTCAGCTTCTCTTTATAGTTTTAGCATTATTTTTACCTATAATATCGAATATTAAGAGTGTTATAAATACAGAACCAAAGAATATTTCATTTAATATAATTGATATAATATATTATTTTTTGTCAAAATTGGGAAATCTAGGAATAGGTATTTTCTTTGCAGGAATAGTTATTTTGACTATAAGAAAAATGAATAAGAATAAAACTTTAAACAATGGAAATATATATCATGATCATAGTTATTTATGGTTTTTGTTATGCTCTAAAATTTTAGGATATGAAAAGTGTAACTTAGTATTAGTTCCTATTTATATGCAATTTAAACTAGTTATTAATGATGTATTCAGTGAGTTTATAGTAACAAACAATATCTCCGAAGAAAAAACATCTTCTAAAATTATATATATCAATTGCGATAATAAGGATTCTTTAGAATATAATTTAATTTTAGAAGATACTTATTCAATAAATGATTTTCAAATCCCGCCAGAAAAGAAACAATTACCAACAATTAAAGTTATAAATTCCAAGACAAAAAGTGAAGGAGTTAGAAAGTATAATCCGAAATTTGTAGAGTTTGTAGTAAAAGAAATTAGGGCGTTACCTAAAGGAGTATTAATTAATATTTTTGCTACAACACACGCACAACACAATTATGAAATTGTTGAGCAGTCGCTAAAGTTAGCAGATAGAGGTAACATAGCGGAAGTATTTGTATACCAGCAAGATAGACAGAGCTATAGAAATTTTTCTGAAAGATATAAAGTTATATAGATGACTTTTTTGTTTAATTCAACAAAAATTTTAAGCATTTATTTATATAAAAGTATTATCTAAGTTATTTATTTAAAGGATATTCTAGCATTAGAGTATTCTTTTTTTATTGTATTTACTTAGAATATTATATGTAAGTTTGGAAGGTTATTTTTTAATCTGATAGATTGATTTGAAAAATAAAAATATAATTATACTCATTAAAAATGCTATATTTGATGTACCTAGTTTTTAGTATTGCTCATCTGATATTTAATGACTTATATAGGAATTAGATTTTGTATGATTTGGAGATCCATAACACTTGAATCTTGATTTTATATTGCATGATTTATTTTGATTTGTTAAGAAGTAGGGAATGGATCTGCCATATTTCTTTTGATAACTTTTCTATCTGTTTATTCATTGATTCGATTTCATTTTTGTAAATAACACCAGTTGTATTAGTTGCCTTTGCAATCTGATTTATATTGTTTGTTGTATTTGAAAGTAACCATTGTAGGTTTCTAAATGGTTCTAAATCTACAACATAAATCTCTTTTTCTAATACACATTTTCTAAGAAAGTGGGACATGGTTTTGTAGTTTGCAAGTTTCATTTTCTTTTCAAAAATTTCTTTTTCTTCATCAGTTAAATATATTTTTAGTTGATTATTTCTTTTTCTATTATCCATAGTATATCTCCTTATCATAAAATATTGGGGTTTTAGGGTTCTCCCTACAAGGTAAAATTGATAAAAAAAGAAGCAGTCCATAAAGGTTCTGCTTCATCAATTTTTCGTAAGTGGGTACTCACTTACTGTGCTTGCTATTAAAGTTATAAGCGCTAAGCGTGTTATTTATAGTAAATAAGATTATACCATACTTAGAATGTAAATTCAGGGCACTATTGACAAAAGTGAAAGAAAATGATAATCTATATTAATAGAACGAGTGTCGGTCAATAGGTGGTGAGGTTTTGGTAAAGAGAAATGTAAAAGATCCAGAAGAAAGAAAACAGGAGCTTATAAACATAGCATCCAGACTTTTTGAGAAATATGGGTATGAGAAAGTTTCTGTTAGAGATATTCTCGCAGAAGTTAATGGAGCGCCGGGAATGTTTTATTATTATTTCAAATCAAAAGAAGATATTTTCTTGGCGTGCATGGAAACATATTTTGAAGAAAAACTAAAAAATAAGTTAGATATACTTCAAAATAAGGAAATAGATTACGAAGAAAGAATAAAAATTCTAAGAGAACTCATAGTAAAAGATATCAGTCAATTCACAACAAGATATAATTTTTCAAAAGAGAATTCAATTACAGATAACTCGTACAGGATATGGGAATTGATTCATTACATTGGAAAATTTATAGATGTCTATTCAGAGTTTATAATTGAAGGAATTGAAAATAAAAAAATAGAAAATAATATGGGAATAAACAGGGAAAATGTGAGAAGTTTTGCAGCTTTTATTTTATACGGAGCTGTTGGAACAATATATAATGACTATATTATTAAGGGAGAAAACAAAACAAATTCAAGTGAAGCCTTTGGAATAATAAGCGAACTATTTCAAAGACCTCATTAGAGAAAAATAAAATATAAGTATTTTACAAGGGAAACATCAATGGTGTTTTCCTTGTATTAGTTTTAAGGTAAATGAACGAACTCGTTCGGTAAGGAGGTATGTTTTAGATGAAAAAGAAGAAATCAATCAAAGATATTATTTCCTACAGTGAAAATAAAAAAAGGACAACTTGTAGGAGGAATATTATTTGTTAGTCTTGGGATGCTATTAAGTATTTGTCCAATTTTGGTGATATACAAAGTCATAAAATCTCTATTTTTATATGGAAAATTAGAACAAAGTACAATACAGTTCTGCACCTATGGACTTGCAGCAGTGGTATTATCATATTGTTTAACTTACTTTGGCGGTATTTTATGCCATAAGTTTTCATATGTTTTAATAGCTAACTTAAAAAAGAAGATATTATTTCATATTGGGAATCTTCCTTTAGGTTTTTATACTGGAGACAACAAGTCAAAAATAAGGCAAGTATTAGGATCGGACATGAATCAAATTGAGGGATATTTTTCTCATCAATTACCAAATTTAATTTCAACTTTAGCACTAATTTTAGCAATGATAATTGTTATGTTGAAGATAAATTTAATATTAGGTCTTACGACTTTGTTAATTATATTTGTTGGTTTAGGAATTCAGATTGCAATCATGGCAAAGATTATAAAGTCGGGTGGACTTGAGAAGAACTTTGCGATTTTGGATCAAATTAATTCAGCAACTACTGAATACGTTAAAGGTACGCCGGAAGTGAAAATATTTGGAACAGGAGCAAAATCATTTAAAACTTTTTCAAAGTCAGTAGGAGAATATAGAGATTTTACAAGTTCGATGACATCAATGATAAGACCGGGATTTGTTTCATTTAGAATGTTTATTTTATCTGTTGCTACATTCATAGTTCCAGTAGGAATACTTTTAATGTCACGAAATAATAACTTGGATTTTGCTACAGTTTTTATTTTCTATGTAATTCTTGCACCTGCCATTAGCGTACCTGCATTAAAACTTAGAGATTTTGCAGAAGGAATGAATTTACTAAATGAAGTTGTTTTGAGAATCTACGAAATTATAGATCAAAAAGAATTGGCAATTGAAAATAGCGAGGAAGAGATAAAAGGTCATGATCTTGAATTTGAGAATGTAAGCTTTTCTTATGGAGATGAAGAGGTTTTAAAGAATATAAGCTTCTGTGCTAAACAAGGAGAAGTTACAGCATTAGTTGGTTATTCGGGAGCAGGCAAATCTACCATTGGAACGCTAATACCCAGATTTTACGATCCTTCAGAAGGCTCTATTAAAATTGGTGGAGTTAACATAAAAAACATTCCGATGAGTGCCCTAATGGACAAGATAGCATTCGTTTTTCAAGACAGTGATCTTATCACAGATACAGTCTTCAATAATGTTGCTATGGCAAAGACAGGCTCTACAAAAGAAGATGTCATAAAAGCATGTGAAAAAGCAAGATGTCATGATTTTATTGAAAAACTCCCTAATGGATACAATACTGTTTTGGGTAAAGGGACTTATTTATCTGGAGGAGAGAAACAACGTATTGCTGTAGCAAGAGCGATTTTAAAGAATGCACCAATATTAGTATTAGACGAGGCAACAAGTTTTGCAGACTCTGAAAATGAATATCTTATGCAGGAAGCTTTATCTGAATTGGTTAAAGATAAGACAGTCATCATGATTGCGCATAGGTTAAACACCATAGAGCATGCAAATCAAATCTTAGTAATATCTGATGGAAAAATTGCAGAAAAAGGTAAGCATGAAGATTTAATCGTCGCAGATGGAATATATAAGCGACTTTTTGATATTTATAAGAAGACAAATTTTTGGCAAATGGATATAGAAGGGAGTGAGAATGAATGATAAGAAATATTACTTTAGGAAAGATGAATAATATAAGAAAATCCATTATCTTAAATGTTTTGGCATCTATTTCCAACCTTATACCATTTATTGCTTTGGCGAAAATTGTAGAAACACTATTTTTGAATAGAGGAGCAGATAGTATAGATACGAGCCTTTTATGGAAGTATTTTGGGATAATGGCAATATTTTTCTTTGTAACATTCTTATTGGAAAATTTGGCCACAAAATATACCTATGAACTTGGATACAAGGCAAGTGCAGATGGAAGAATAGAGCTTGCAGACCACATAAGAAAACTGCCGATAGGTTACATTTCTGGGAAAAGTTCAGCAGAGATCTTAGATACATTAATGAATGATTTTTTCAAAGTTGAAACGGCAGTAACGCATCAATTACCTCAATTTTTCAGTGGCATATGCGTAGCGGTTCTTTGCTCAATATTATTTTTGATAATTAATGTAAAAATGGGAATAGCAACTCTTATTGGACTACCTATTTCTGTTCTACTTCTTACACTAATGCAAAACTTTCAGAAAAAAATTTATTTGAAAACAAAGAAAATTAAGATAAAAGAGGAAGAAGATATAAACGAATATTTGGATGCTATTAAGACTCTAAAAGCTTATAACAGCTTAGATGATACATTAATAAAGCTTGAAGAAGATATAGATAACTCAAGAAATGCAAATATTAAGAGTGAGAAAGGGGTTGGTTCATTAACTACTATAGCTAGTATGATTTTAAGAATAGGACTTCCTTTGATGAGTTTAGTTGGTTCCTATTTATTTATAAATGGATCTTTGGAAATTGATACATTTTTAATGTTCTTATTTGTAGGCACAAGGATTTTTGATCCCTTGGAGCTTGCACTTGTAAATTATACAGGTCTACAAATGGCATCAGTTTCAGGAGAGAGAATCATTAACTTACTTAACGCTAAACCTATGTCAGGAAATTCCGATGTAAACGAAAGCAACAAAATTGAAATCCACGATGTTTCATTTTCTTACAAGGAATCTAAGGTTATCAATAATGTTTCATTAGACATTAATGAAAATGAATTAACTGCTTTTGTTGGTTACTCTGGCTCTGGAAAATCTACACTAATTAAATTAATTTCCAGATTTTATGATCCTAATGAAGGGACAATTAAAATTGGTGGAGTAGATTTGCTAACAGCCGACCCTGATAAATTAATGGATAAATTTTCTGTTGTTTTTCAAGATGTGTATCTTTTCAAAGACACAATTTATAACAACATAAAATTTGGAAATGAATATGCAAGTAAATATGAAATCATGAATGCTGCAAAAATGGCAGGAGCTTATGACTTTATAGTCAAAAAAGATGATGGATTTGACACTATGATTGGACAAGGAGGAGCGACTCTGTCTGGAGGTGAGAAACAAAGAATATCAATAGCGAGAGCAATATTAAAAAATGCCCCAATAATACTACTTGATGAAGCAACATCTTCGCTTGATCCTGAAAATGAACTTATTATACAGGAAGCCATATCAAATTTAATTAAAAATAAAACAGTTGTGGTTGTAGCACATAAATTAAGAAGCGTAATGGGAGTTGATAAAATTGTTGTTTTAGACAAAGGAAAGGTAGAGGAAGTTGGGAAGCATGAAGAGCTTATTAAAAATGAAGGACTATATAAAGACTTATGGAATTATCAAGAAAAGTCTAAAGAATGGAAGATTGTACAGTAACAATCAATTTTAAAGGAGGAAATTTATGAAAACACAAAAGAAATCATCAAAAAATGCAGTTACAGCCGGTGTTTTAATTGCACTTTACTTTGTAACATATTTAGTAATTGGGGCAATATCAATGCCTGTCCCTGTTTTATTTTTACTAATGCCTATGCTTGTAGCACTACTTGCTGCACCAACCTATCATATGCTGCTTGCAAAGACAAAGTCAGCTACTGCTATTGTAATCGCAGCTATCTTACCAAGTATTTTATTAGTTGCAACTGGACATATTCCAATTGCACCATTAGTGGCAGTGCCTGCCGGAATAATTGCTATGTTCATAGCAAAAGGTGGGAATTATACAGACTTTAAGAAAAATACAATTAGTCATATGTTTTTTTCTCTAAACTTATTTGGAGGATTTTTACCAATTTGGGTTATGAGAGAATCATATTTTGAAAGTGTAATAAAAGGTGGCTTAGATCAAAGCTTTTGTAACACAGTAAGGGCATGGACACCGATATGGATGTTACCAGTTATGATTATAGGAACATTTATATTCTCTTTGATTGGTTCTTATTTTACAAAAAAAATATTAAATAAAAAGTTGGAATCCGCAGGAGTTTTATAATGGAAAATTCAAAGTTTGTTCTGGGGTCAAAATATGACCTCCGAACAAAACTTATCTTGCTTATAGGTGCGAATATTTTAATTTTTTTAGGGTTTGGTTTGATATATCAAAGCCTTATTAGCTTATTTTTTCTTGCCATCATTATTAGTGATGGCTATAAGAAATCCGCTATAAGGTATATTTTATTCTTTGTAATAAGTGTTGTATTAGAAAAAACTTTAGCCTATTTCAATATAAATTTTCTTTTGAATTTAATTTTATTCCTCTTTGCAATTGGGAGAAAATTTTTGCCATGTATTATTGTGGGTAAATGGATTTTAAATTCCACATCTGTTTCCAGTGCAGTAGCAACTTTACAAAAATTAAAACTTTCAAAAGACACACTCATAATGATTTCTGTAATATTTAGATGTTTACCTACGATTAAAGATGAGTGGAGTCATATAAATATGGCAATGAAAACAAGAGGGATTAGCGTTAGCCTTTATAATTTATTTCATAGACCTGCTGCGACAATGGAATACTTTTTTGTACCATTATTCGTAAGCGTAATAGAAATCGGGGATGAGCTATCCCAATCAGCCATTATAAGGGGTCTTGATGCTCCTGTTAACAAAACAAGTAGACACCTAATTAAGTTTAGAAAAAATGATATTGGTGTTCTAATTCTTATGATTTTAATTTTATCAATAGTAATATTTATGAAAGTGTTAGGGTGGGACTTATGATTGAAATTAGAGAATTAAGTTTTAAGTACAAGGGAGGATCTGATTACTCATTAAAAGATATAAACTTGAAAATCAAAAAAGGGGAATGTATTCTTCTATGTGGCAGGAGCGGTTGCGGAAAGTCGACCCTATTAAAGCTTATGAACGGTATAATACCTGAGTTTTATGATGGGGACATTTCCGGAAGGGTTATGGTCAATGGTATGAATACATTTACTACACCAATTTATAAATTATCTAAGGATGTAGGATCAGTTTTTCAAAATCCTAAAACACAATTTTATACAACAAACACTACAGATGAAATTGCTTTTGGTTTAGAAAATTACGGAATAGAAAGAGAAGTAATTAACAAAAGAATTAAAGAGGTCGAAAAAGAGCTTCATCTTGAAAACTTGATGAATAAAAATATATTCAATCTTTCCGGAGGAGAAAAGCAGAAGATTGCTATAGCAAGTATTTACGCATTAAACCCTGAGATATTTATTCTTGATGAACCGTCTTCAAGCTTAGACATAAAGTCAATGAAAGAGCTATCACTTACAATGAAAAAGCTTAAATCTTTAGGAAAAACTATTATTATTGCAGAACATAGGCTGTGGTATTTAAAAGACATTGTTGATAGAGCAATACATTTAGAGGATGGGAAAATCATCAGAGAATATAATATGGATGAAATTGAAAATCTAAGTGAGGATGAACGAATGAGAACTGGACTTAGGCATTCTGATTATAAAGCTATTGAAGGATTTGAAGATTTTGAAACTTCAAATAAAGGGGCTTTATTAGAATTGAAAAATCTGATATTTAAAAGAAATACCAGAACAATTTTGTCCATCAAGGATCTTACATTTTGCTATGGAAATATTATTGGGATTGTTGGAGAAAATGGAATTGGGGATAATGCTATAATGATGATAGTACAATAAATCCAAGTAAAATCAATGGTTAAAGGCTTCCACAAAACTTTTAAACTTGATGATGGATTGAGACTATCATCTTTTTTTATACTCAAAATTATCTAAAAGTATAGCATAAAATGAAATCTCTGTATAGAGAAGAAGGAGGGACTTTATGGCAGAAATTATAACCATAGCCAATCGAAAAGGCGGTGTTGGAAAAACAACTACAACTCTAAACCTTGCCTATTCACTAAAAGAACTGGGAAAAAAAGTATTGGTGATTGACCTTGATCCGCAAGCCAATCTTACAAGATGCTTTGGATTAGAAAATGCTGATGATAATATAAAAACAATTGGACATTTATTAATGGCGGAATTGGAAGAAGAGAGATATTTACTAAAAGAATATATTACAGTGTATGATGATATAAATATTATCCCCTCTAGCATTTATTTGTCAGTTGCTGAGGCACAAATGAGAATGGAAACTGGAAGTGAAAGGATATTATCGGACATCACTGAACTTTTACAAGAGCAATATGACTATATTCTTGTAGACACTTCGCCATCACTTAATATCTTAACTATAAACGCCCTTTGTACAGCAGATAGTGTACTTATTGTAGCAGATACTCAAATTTTTGCTATTGTAGGAATTAGTGAACTTTTAAAAACCATTCAAAAAATCAAAAAGAGAGTTAATCCTAAACTGGAAGTGAAGGGGATTTTGCTAACGATGTGTGAGTATAGAACCAATCTTTCAAAACTACTTACTGAACAGGTGGAAGAAATGTATCATGGAAAGCTAGCGGTATTTCAAACAAAAATCCCCAAAACAGTAAAAGTTGGAGAAGCCATATACAGTGGTCAAAGCATTAAAAAATATGCAAAAGGAAGTAGTGTAGATGTTGCATATGATAATCTTGCAAAGGAGATCTGCCATGAGTAAAAAACTACAGAAAAGAGAAATAACAGATGTAGTAGATTTTTTGCTTGATGATATAGAATCTGTGGAGCAAGGTGATATTAAGCAGCTAGAACTTGATATACTTGAAAATTATCATGACCATCCATTTACTCTTTATAAAGGGAAAAGACTTAATGATATGGTGGAAAGTGTTAAAGAAAATGGCATATTAAATCCAATAATTGTCTTAAAAAAAGGCGATAATAGATATGAAATACTCTCCGGGCATAATAGAGTAAATGCAGCAAGGCTTGCCGATATAAAGAGCATTCCTTGTATTGTAAAAGAAAATCTAACAGATAAACAAGCCTATACCTATGTGATAGAAACAAATCTAATGCAACGTTCATTCTCAGATTTATTACCGACAGAAAAAGCCCTTGTTCTTAAAATAAGATATGAAAAAATAGCAAGTCAGGGCAAGAGAAATGATTTAAAAAATGAAATAGAACTGTTAGATAAGGGTATTATAGAGAAGGAAGATAAGATTGGTAAAGCAGACAGTAGAAAAACACTTGGAAAAGAATACAATCTTTCAGGAGCATCCATTGCAAGGTATCTTAGATTAAATAAATTATCTGATTTTTGGAAACAAGATGTTGATAATGAAAAAATAGGACTAACAATGGCAGTGGATTTATCTTATCTTTCAAAAGAGATACAAGAATATCTATATCAGCAGAGTAAAGAACTGAAACTAACCTTAAAGCCAAGCGATGCTAAAGTACTTCATATGATGAATAATGAAGAACATTTAAATCAAGAGATGGTTAGAGCATATTTATTGAACCTACAACAACCAAAGATGAAAGCATATCAGAATATAAGGTTATCGCAAAATATTTTTCAAAAATTTTTTCAAGGTGAAACAAAGGAAAATGTAGAAAATATTATAGAAAAGGCATTGGAAAATTATTTTAAGAATATATAAGCAAGTAAATTACGAAATAGGAAGTTTGAAGTATAATATAGGTACAAAATAAATTCAGATAACTGTTTGATAGAATAATATGTAAAAAAGAAGGTGGCACAATGGACGAAATAAAATTGTATGAGAACAAAGAAATACGTTCTGTTTGGGACGAAGAAAAAGAAGAATGGTATTTTTCAGTAGTCGATGTAGTTGGAGTCTTGTCAGAAAGTAAAAATCCAACAGATTATCTCAAGAAGATGAGAAAACGTGATGAACAGTTAGCTTTCTACATAGGGACAAATTGTCCCCAGGTAGAAATGAAATCATCAAGTGGCAAAAAAAGAAAAATATTGGCGGGAAATATGAAAGATATTTTCCGTATTATTCAGTCCATTCCATCCCCAAAGGCAGAGCCTTTCAAATTATGGCTTGCGGAAGTAGGAAAAGAGCGAATTGATGAAATCATTGATCCGGAACTTACTATTGACAGAGCCTTAGAAACATATTTGAAGAAGGGCTATTCAAGAGAGTGGATAAATCAAAGATTACAAGCTATTCAAGTAAGAAAGGAACTTACGGATGCTTGGGAGGATCATGGCATAGAAAAAGGCAAAGAATACGCAATCCTTACCGATGAAATCACTAAAGCATGGTCCGGAATGACAACAAGAGGATACAAAAATCTAAAAGGACTGAAAAAGGAGAATTTAAGGGACAATATGACTACCCTTGAAATAGTCCTTAATATGCTTGCAGAAGCCACAACAACGGAACTTACTAAAACAACCAATCCTAAAGGATTAGAAGAAAATAGGAAAGTTGCTAAAGAGGGAGGCGGTATAGCAGGTAATGCCAGAAAAGAAATAGAAGAAAGAACCGGTAAACCTGTAATCAGTCCTAAAAATGCAGTAGATATGTCAAAACTTATAGAAGATGTGGTCAAAGAGACTATAATAGAAAATACAAGTTCTGAAGATAAAAAGAGTAAAGATAACAACTAAAATTAAGATATTTTCAAAGAGATAGCAAAAGAGTTATCTCTTTTTTTGTTGCTAAAACAAATAAAAATACAGGAAGGAGAAAGTTATGAATATTAAATTTAGCTATTACTACGGAAAAGAAGCAGATCAATACTCCTTCTTTAAAATACCGAAGATTTTATATACAGACAGCATTTTTAAAACATTAAGTAGCGATGCAAAAGTTCTGTATTCTATTTTGCTCGATAGAATGAGCTTATCTATGAAAAATGGGTGGTTAGATGAAGAAAACAAAGTATTCATCATATTTACCATAGATGAAATAGAAGAAACTATGAATATAGGCAGAAATAAGGCAATCAACATTATGAAAGAAATACAAGACTTTGGACTGATAGAAAAGAAGAGAAGAGGGCTTGGAAAACCGAACATAATCTATGTAAAAAGTTTTCTTGTAGAAACCATAGAAGAAAACGGAAAAATGGAAGAAGAAAAAAATGGAGATAGAAGTTTAAATGACAAATTTCAAGAAGTTTCAAAAGCAAACTTACAGAAGTTTGAAAAACAAACTTCAAGAAATTTAAAAAACAAACCTCAAGAAGTTTCAAAAACAAACTGTAATAAGACTAATATAAATAAAACTAAAAAGAGTGATACTGATATTAGTAAGACCACCTCCATAGATAAAACAGGATGTAAGAGAAAATCAAAAAAAGGAGAAGGAGGTCAAGTAGAAAAAATAATAAAGCAAAATATTTCATATTTCGATTTTATGGATAGGGATAGTCCTACAAAAGAAAATATAGATTTTATAGTAGAAATTATGGTGGATGCAGTTGAAAGTAAAAGAGATTTAAAAATCAATCAGACATGGATAAGCTATGAAAAGATTAAGGAAAAATTCTTAAGTATCAAAAAAGAACACATAGAATATATCTTATCCGTTTTAAGAGAAAATACATCTAAAATTACCCATTTTAGAGCATATCTGTTATCTATAATCTACAATGCTCCTATAAACATTATTTATTACAATAAGCAATCAAAGGATGTAAGAAATTTTGAGAATTATGCTGATGATGAAAAATTGTGGAAAGAATTTTTAAAAGGTCAATGAGTAAAGAGTTTTAAAAAATAAAATTGATTGAAAGAGAGGTTCACAGATGGAAACGACAAGTGAAGTATTTGATAAGGTGTTTGAAAATATGGAAAAGAATATGCTAAATGAGGAAAATGGAGATTATGTAAATAGTGAAGATGGACTTGTCTATTGTGGAAAATGCCATACAGCCAAGCAACAGATGGTAAATATTGGTGGTGTTTCAAGAAAAATCCCTAAAAATTGTGATTGTAGAAGTAAAGAGATAGAACAAGAAAGAAAAGAAATGGCAGAATTTGAACGTAGTATGCGTATAGGCAGACTTAAAAGTATGGCATTTGATGATAATCTCTTGTATAAACAAACTTTTGAGAGGGAAGATGGGAGTTTGGAACATAAACAGGCAGGGTTAAATTATGTGAAGCATTTTGAGAATATGGAAAAAGAAAATATAGGTCTTATATTAACAGGTGCAGTTGGAACTGGAAAAACATATCTGGCATCCTCTATTGCAAATGCTTTGATAGAAAAAGGAATCACAGTTAGAATGACAAACTTTGGAGTGATATTAAACGATATGATGAATCTACAGATAGATAAAAATAAGTATATCAAAAATCTAAACAGCAATAGGCTTTTGATTATAGATGATTTTGGAATACAAAGAGATACCTCTTTTGCCCTAGAACATATTTTTAACATCATAGATAGCAGATATAGGGCGAACAAGCCCATTATTGTTACAACAAATTTGTCAATTGCCCACTTGATGAATACAACAGATTTAAAAGAAAAGAGAATATATTCCAGACTTCTTGAAATGGCAACACCTCTTATCTTCAATGGGGAAAATCATAGATTAAAAACAATGAGGGAGAAGGCAATGGCAGCCAATTTAATTTTGACAGAAAGTAGGTGATATTTTGATCAATGAAGAAGTAACAAGACAGGTAATTGCTGTAAATAAAAAAGCACTTCATTTGACTTCGAAAGAAATTGTAAAACTAATGAAGATGATACTGAATAAGGCGGAAAAAGAAAAAAACGGGTTGAAAGGTCTGATTGACAAACAAAAACCGACTACAGTAAAGGATTTAGTGAAAAAAGGAAAAGTTGAAACCCTAGAGTTAAATGATGTTGATTTAAAAAATCTAAAAAGAGAATTAAAGAAGAGTGGCGTGAAATTCAGTATAAAAAAAGATTTAATTACAGGAAATAAGATAGTGTTTTTTCAGGCAAAAGATGAAAAAGTTATGGAACAGGCTTTTAAAGATACTGTTTCAAAATTTGCCGGTAAGAATAAAAAGAGAGAATCTGTAATGGATAAATTAAATCACTTTAAAGAAAAAGTTAGAAATGCACCTCAAAAAGATAAGATAAAAGAAAAACATCATGAGCAAAGTTTATAGATTATCTATAAATAAAACAAATAAGAAAATAAAATTTTCAAAAAAATTTAACATTATAAAATTTAGAAAGATTTTTCTTTTTATATATTTTTATAAAATCAAGTAATATATAATTAATTTTATGATTTTATGGAAATTCAATTAAGAAATGTAAGTATTGAAATAATGTAGCTTATATGTTAAAATAAGTGTGTATATTAAAATAAGTGTGTATGTTGTATATTGAATATTGAAGTGAGGTATTTGGGAATGAATAAAGAAAGAGAAACCGTTGCAGTGCTTTTTACTGGTGGAAAAGATTCATCATTAGTAGCTTGTTTAGAAGCGAGTAAGGGAAATAATGTTCATTTACTTACTGGAGTTAGTGGTATAGGAATAAAAAGTGAATTATCTGAAATAAGAGTTAAAGAATTGATTGAAAGATTTCCTAATGTTGTCATAGAAAGACACTTTCTTTCTACAAGCGCATTATTAAGGAAAATAGCAATAAAAGATATAGAAAAAGATATATTGAAGTGGAAATGTAATTTAGTTTTGTTAGGTGATAAAATGGCAATACACGCTGCTGCGACAGCCTATTGTATTCAAAATGGAATTACTAAATTATTAGATGGAGTTGTTAAATACCAAGATGAATTAGTGGAACAAAAAATTATTGCTATGGAAATGTTAAAAAATTTTGAAAAGGAATATAATATAACATATGAATCTCCTATATATGAATTTGGAGATAAGAAAGCTGTTAAATATGCATTACTTGAATTTGGAATATCTAATAAATCCTTGGAAGGAGTGTCTATTTTTGGTGATTCATTTACAGAACCAGATGATTCAGTAATAAAAGAATATATAGAAGATAAAATTCATTATTGCAGAGAACATATTGATTTATTGTTGGGAAATAAGGAGTATAAATAAAATGATAAGAAAATCTTCAGCATTAATTATAAACAATAACAAAATGCTAGTTGTTAAAAAGAAAAAAAATCCAACTCATTATATTTTACCTGGTGGGAAGATAGAAAACTCAGAAACACCATTAGATGCATTAAAAAGAGAATTGAATGAAGAAATAAATTTGAATACTGTAGACAATGATTTTGATTTTTTGGGTATTTTTTATACAAACTCTCAATTTGAAAATAGTCAATTAGAAACGTATTTATTTCATTTAAATAATAAAAAAATAAATGGAGAAATAATTATTGGAAGAGAAATTGGTTCATATGAGTGGATATCATTAGATGATGGTCAAAGAAGTGATTTATCATCAGGTATAACAGAATTTGCTATAAAGGAGGCATTAAAAATAGGAAATAAAAATGATGAATAAAATTGAAACTATAATATTTGACTTAGACAATACTTTATATAATTTTAAATATTTTTGGGAAAAAGCCCATTATGAATTGTATAAAGATTTAAATATAAAAGAGGTTGATTATAATACCTTTATGAAGGAGTATTTAATTCAAGACAAAGTATTGTGGAATGATATAGTAGCAGGAAAAATAGATTTGAATGAACTTAGGATTATTAGGCCATATATAACTTTTAAAAAACTAGGAATAGATAAATCTAGAAAATTTTGTAAAGAGTTTTATTTAAGAATGTTTGATATTTTGATTAATGAAATGTTCATTGAATCAAAAATAAATAATATATTATCTAATTTGAAAGATAATTATAAACTTTATATTCTAACTAATGGTTTAAAGAAAGAACAAGAAATGAAAATAAATAAGTTAGGAATAAGTAAATATTTTGAAAATATAATTATTTCTGAGTCTATAGGTTATGAGAAGCCAGATTTAAAAGCATTTTATTATTTAATTAATAAATTTGATATAACACCACACTATACTATTATGATTGGTGATTCATATATAAATGATATAGAGCCATCAATTAAATTGGGATTTAATACACTTCACATAGATTATGAGAAATTGGTTACATTAGACTACAATTTTAATGAAGATATATTAGAACAATTTAAGGATAATATAGTATGGAGTTGAAAAAAATAATTGTTTTATGGATTACTGTGTTTTTTTCAGCTAGCATGGCTTTGTGTTTTTTAGGGTCAATAGATGATATATCTAAAGATTTTAGTATATCACTGTCTTTATCAGGACAAATTTCATCGGTATATGCATTATCTTTTGCGATTTTAGGACCAGGATTAATAAAAGTATTTGGTAAATTTAGTTATAAAATATCTATCTTAACCTCGGTTATATTCTTATTATTTTCTAATTTGTTAATAGCTTATATACATGATATAAAAGTTTTTTTTATAATAAGAATAATTTCAGCAGGTATAGCATCATTTTTAATTACAAAATGTTTTGGATATATAACAGAGTTTTCAAGCTTAAAAAAAGTTGGCAAAAATTTAGGTATCTTATATAGTGCATTTGCAGCTGCTAATACATTTTTAATTCCAACATATTCACATATATCTAATAATTTTGGATGGAGAGTAGTTCCTCAGTTGTTATCAGCAAGTTTTATATTTGTTGTAATATTAACTGTTTATTGTATTGAATTTGATGATTTTTTTATAAAAAATAAAATTGATTGTTGTGATGATTACAGTAAAATAGAATGGTATAGAAATATTGAAGTTATCATGTTACTATTTACTACAATTTGTATATTAGGTTCTAATATGATATTTATGGGATATATTGATCCATTTTTAAAAAATAATGGAAATAATAGCGTTTCTATAGTGCTTTTTATATTTGGAGTTGGAGGCATTTTAGGAAGTTATATTAGTTCTAAAATATCAAATAAATGTTCAGAAAAAAAAGGTTTAAAGATTATATTAATTGTATATACTTTGTTGCTACCTATAATCTATATTTTTAAAAATATTTACATATTATCTTTTTTAATATTTTTATGGAGTGTTATACAGTGGGCAAGTGGACCTATGATACAAAAAATGTTAATTAATAAATCAAGAAATAATAGAGAGTCTGAAAAATTACTAAGTTTAAATATGTCGTTTATAAATTTTGGTATTTCATTGGGAGGTATTCTTGGTGGAGTAGCTATAAAATATAGTATTCAAAAGCTTCCCTTATTTGCGATGAGTATGGCTGTATTACCAATTTTAACAAATATGTGTATAAGGAATAAAAAGGAATAAAAATGAGAAATGATTTTTATTTAAAAGATGTTATTAGAACCAAATACAAATTGGATTTTGGAATAGCAGAAATGGATTTTGAATTTCCTATTAGAAAGTATCTGGAAAATATAAATAAATTGGGATATGGTAATCCTGATTCACAACAATACTCAGAGTCTATAAAAAGATGGTTTTATATTCAATATGGACAAATTATTGATGATAGATATTTTGTATATACCCATTCGATAAAGTATGCTATAAAGAAAATAATTGATTCTTGTAATAAGGTAAATATACTTAATTTTATACCTTGTTATAATGGTTATAATGATATTTTAAATTTATATAGAGTTTTTGATTATAATTATTTGAATTTATTTGAAGAATGTTTTAAAGAACATTTAGAAACATTTATAATTAAAAACAAAATTAATTGTATAATAATCTCAAATCCACATAATCCTACAGGGAAAATCATAGGCAAAGAAAAATTAGAAGAAATAGTTGATATATGCTCAAAACACAATATATATTTAGTTGTTGATGAAGCATATGGAGATATAGTGCAAAATGAGTTCTTTAGTGCTGTAAATATAGAATATGATAATTGTATTGTTGTGAAAACAATTGGAAAAACATTTAATATTTCGGGTGTTGGAGGAGCATATTTAATAGCTTATAATAAAAAGATTTGTGATGAAATAGTACATGAAATTAAATCTGATGGATTAATGTCTCCAAATATTTTTTCATATTATTTAACAGAATGCTTATATTCTATGGAAGGGAAATTTTGGTTAGATGATATCAATGATATAATACTAAAAAATAAGCAGTATTTTAAGCAAGAATTAGATAGCAAATTTAGAAATAAGTTAAATTATGAATTAACATACGGTTCTTATTTAGCTTGGGTTAATTATGATGCGTTAGGGATATCTGAAGAATTATTTGAAAAAATTTTAAAAGAGAATAAAATAAAAGTTGTATTTTCATCTAAATATAAACTATTTGAAAAATATTTTAGAGTTAATTTAGCTTGTAAAATAGAAAAGATTGATAAATTTATTTTTGAATTGGAAAAAATTATAAATAATATAAGTTGAAATATTATTAAAAGAGATAACAAATTGTTATTTCTTTTTTTGTATCTACAATTAAAATTTGGAAAGAAAAAAGTTATTAAAAAACCTATAGAGACTTGCAAATTTTACGTAATGAGGTATGGTAGAGAGAAAAACAGCAAATTTGTAGATAGATGAGCAGAAATAAGATATAGTCTTATTAAGCTAGTAAGTTAGTTCAAGATAATAAACTCCCGAAGGTAATTATAATTTTAATTCATAAATCCTCTGACAAAAATAAGAGAGAATGATCATGTCTTATTTTATTTTTAGTGTTTGAATAATAAAAGAATAAATTTATGCGCCCACGCTTGATAAAGAACATAATATAATAAAATGTTGAATTATCAATACCGAATGATATACACATTGCTTTGAGAGAAGAGGGGTTAAGATTTCCTATTATTCAATTGATAAAAGGCGAAGATATTAAAAAACTTATAATTTTTTCCAAAGAAAGGAAGTGAGTAGTATAAAAATATTAAATGAAGTAATAAAAGACATAAAGAATGTGTTTCATATAAGAGATAAGAAAAAGTTTGTATTATTAAACTTACCTTATCTCTTTTTCTTTTATATAGGCAATATATTCTCAAGACAGGTAAACAGCTACACAGGTGGAGATTTTATAGATAGAAGTATCGTTGCTTTATCAGATATTGAAAATATGTCTTATTTGCCCTCTTTTAGAGTAAATGACCTACTTACAGGTATAATATTTTCAGCAGTTATATGGTTTATAGTTTATAACAAAAAGAAAAATGCCAAAAAATTTCGTCAAGGGAGAGAATATGGCTCTGCAAGATGGGGGAGTTGTAAAGATATTGAGCCTTATGTAGATGAAAAGTTTGAAAACAACATCTTACTTACCAATACAGAACGGCTTACGATGAACAGCAGACCGAAAATTCCTAAATATGCGAGGAATAAAAATGTGCTTGTAGTAGGAGGATCCGGAAGTGGTAAAACCAGATTTTTTGTAAAACCGAACCTTATGCAAATGCATTCATCTTATGTTGTTACCGACCCTAAAGGAACTGTCCTTGTTGAGTGTGGGAAGATGCTTGAGAAAAATGGATATGAAATTAAGGTATTAAATACAATAAACTTCAAAAAATCAATGCATTACAATCCCTTTGCTTACTTAAGAAGTGAAAAAGATATATTGAAACTCGTGCAGACAATAATGGTGAATACTAAGGGAGAAGGAGAAAAATCCAGTGAGGATTTTTGGACGAAAGCCGAGCGATTGTATTACACAGCCTTAATAGGTTATTTATATTATGAAGCACCGATTGAAGAACAAAATTTTGCAACACTTCTTGCTTTTATTGATGCTAGTGAGGTTAGAGAAGAAGATGAGAATTTCAAAAATGCAGTAGATTATATTTTTGAAGCATTAGAAAAAGAAAAACCGAACCATTTTGCAGTCAAGCAATATAAAAAGTACAAATTAGCTGCGGGAGTAATAGAATTAAGGAGAACACTTAATCACTGTTTTAGTGAAATATGTACTTCTTAATTCTTTTTTATTTGAGAAATTAAGGGAAAGGGGGTAAAAATGAGGAATTTTGAAAAGGTAACGGCACTCTATGAGAGATTAAGTCGTGATGATGAGCTTCAAGGAGAAAGTAACTCAATCGTCAATCAAAAGAAAATCCTTGAAGAATATGCAAGTAAGAATAATTTATCCAACATCATACATTTTACAGATGATGGAATAAGTGGAACCCAGTTTGACAGACCGGGCTTTATGGCAATGATGAACGGAGTAAACAGTGGAAATATCGGTTGTATCATCGTAAAAGATATGAGTAGACTTGGTAGAGATTATCTCAAAGTCGGTCAATGTATGGAGATTTTAAGACAAAAGGGAGTAAGACTAATCGCTATCAATGACAATGTAGATAGCTTTTACAGAGAAGATGATTTTACTCCCTTTAGAAATATCATGAATGAATGGTATGCAAGAGATACATCAAGAAAAATACAATCGACTTTCAGGTCAAAAGGCGAAAGTGGGAAACATACTGCAAGCACACCGCCTTATGGCTATATCAAAGATGAAAAAGATAAAAACAAATGGATAGTAGATGAAAAAGCAGCAGAGATAGTAAGGCGAATATTTAACCTGACCATGCAAGGCAATGGTCCGTATCGAATAGCAAAGATATTGGAGAGTGAAAAAGTAGATATACCCGCCTATCATCAACAGAAATTAGGCTATGGACTATATCAAAGCAAAAACTTTGAACATCCCTATCGTTGGTGCAGCTCAACAATAGCAAGCATTTTAAAGAAACAGGAATACTTGGGGCATACAGTCAATTTCAAAACAAGAAAGCACTTCAAGGACAAGAAAAGCAAATATGTATCCGAGGATAACTGGCTTATTTTTGAAAATACACACGAGCCAATCATAGACCAAGAAACCTTTGATAATGTGCAAAGGATAAGAGGAAATGTAAAAAGGTATCCTGACGGTTGGGGAGAATATCACCCACTCACAGGACTAATGCATTGTGCAGATTGTGGGAGCAAGATGTATGTTCATAGAACAAGCAATTATAAGAATATTCCCTATTACACTTGCAGTGCCTATACCAAAACACCTTGTGGCACACTTTGTCCATCAGCACACAGAATAAAAGCAGAAGCGGTCTTAAACCTTATTAGGGAAACACTAAAAGATATTAAAAAATACCTTAATGAAGATAATGAAGCCTTTATCCGTTCCATTCAAAATGAAATGGAAGAAAAGGAAAAAATAGAGATAGAAAAGAAACGCACAAGGCTTATTGACAGCAAAGGAAGATTACAGGAATTAGAAAGACTGATGTGTCGTATCTATGAAGATATGATCCTTAACAAAATACCAAATAGCAGATATGAAATACTAAATAACCAATATGAAACGGAGCAGATAACTTTAAGTAAAGAAATTAAGGATTTGGAGCAGCAGGTATCAAGATATGAAAAAGAAACAGACAGAGCTAAAAAATTTATATCTCTTATCAGTCGTTATGAAAACTTTGATGAACTTACAACCACAATGATAAATGAGTTTGTAGAAAAGATTGTCGTACATGAAAGAGATAGAAAAGGAAGTCAGACATCAAAGCAAAAGATAGAAATTTACTTTAATTTCATAGGCAATTATGAACTGCCACAGGCGGAGTTAAGTGATGAAGAAAAACAAAAACTTGAGGAAGAAGAAAGAAAAATAAAGAAAAGAAAAGACAAGCTACATCAAAATTACCTGAAACGAAAAGCAAGCGGAAAACAGAAAGAGTATGAAGATAAATATAAGGCAAGGAGAGAACAGAAGAAACAGGAGAAAATAAAGGTTTTGAAAAGAGTGGGGATACCGGTGAGTGAGTATATAAAAACAAATATTTAAACCTATCTTGACAAATATTGAATTTTGATTTATTATTAAATATATATTCAGTATTGGAATAGAAAGAGGTGTGCTATGGCACAAGTATTAAAAGAAGAAGTTAGAAATAGAATACTCGAAGCAGCAGAAAAAGTATTTTATAAAAAGGATTATAGAGGTGCCAAATTAACAGAAATTGCAAAAGAAGCAGATATTCCTGTGGCACTCATTTATACCTATTTCAAAAATAAGGAAGTTTTGTTTGATGCAGTAGTAAGTTCTGTTTATATAAACTTCGAGTCAGCTTTTAATGAGGAAGAATCTTTGGAAAAAGGTTCTGCTTCTGAAAGGTTTGATGAGGTTGGAGAAAATTATATTCATGAACTTTTAAAAGATCGTAAGAAGTTAATTATTTTAATGGATAAAAGCTCAGGTACAAAGCATACAGAAGCAAAACAAAAACTCATATCACAAATGCAGGTTCATATTGAAGTAAGTTTAAAAAGACAATCGAAACAGGAATATGATCCAATGCTTGCCCATATTTTAGCCAGTAACTTTACAGAGGGACTTCTTGAAATAGCAAGGCATTATCAAAGTGAAAAGTGGGCAAAAGATATGCTAAAACTTATTGCAAGGTGTTATTACAAGGGAGTGGAATCCCTATAATCAGCACAAAAAAATAGACTTTGCGTAATCAGCAAAGTCTTACTTTAAACCTTAATACTGAATTAAAATTCAATATTATTCAATTTTGAAAGGAGAGTTGTTCATGCCGGAAAAAGAATTAAGAAAAAAAGTGATTGGGAAAAACGGTTTATCCAATTCACTTCTTGCTTTAAAAATAGTATTTGATTTGATACCACAAATCTTACTCGTATATTTGATTAGTTCTTTAATTACAAACAATATTAACGAAGGTAATTTAAAGTATATATTTTTGGGAATCTTTATATCGTTTGTATTAAAAGGAGTATTTTATTATTTTGCAACAAAGGTTGCCCATGAGAAAGCATACGAAAAATTAACAGAACTTAGGTTAGATATTATCGGTCATCTGAAAAAACTAAGTTTGGGATTCTTTAAAGAACATAATACAGGAGAGCTTACCAACATTGTCCAACATGATGTAGAACAAGTGGAAGTATATCTTGCTCATGGTCTCCCTGAAATAATGTCAGTTACACTTCTGCCTACCATTATTTTTGTAGCTATGATTTTTGTGGATTGGCGTCTTGCTCTTGGGATGATTGCCGGAGTTCCACTCATGTATTTGGTAAAAGTTCTTTCACAGAAAACAATGGATAAAAACTTTGCGATTTACTTCAATCATGAAAACAGAATGAGAGAAGAGCTAATGGAATATGTAAAAAATATTTCTGTGATTAAGGCTTTTGCTAAAGAAGAGGAAATTAGTGAAAGAACATTAAAAACGGCAAGAGAATATATTTACTGGGTTAAAAAGAGCATGGGGATGGTTACAATTCCAATGGGACTCATTGACATATTTATGGAAATTGGAGTGGTTATTGTCATGATTTTGGGAAGCATATTTCTTTATCATGGAAATATTACAACGCCTAATTTTATCCTTGCCATTATTTTATCGTCTGCTTTTACTGCTTCTATAAGTAAGACAGCTACATTGCAACATTTTTCTATTGTGTTTAAGGAAGCGTTAAAGGCGATAGGGAAAGTATTAACAGTTCCACTTCCAAACAAAAAGACAGAACAAGGTTTAGAATTTGGAAACATAGAATTTAAAGATGTGAATTTTGCATACGGAAAAGATAGCTTTGAGCTTAAAAATATCAATTTGAATTTTAAGAAAAATAGTTTGAACGCCTTTGTAGGAGCAAGCGGTTGTGGAAAGAGTACGGTATCTAATTTGCTTATGGGATTTTGGGATGCAGATGAAGGACAAATACTGATAAATGGAAAAGATATAAAAGAATATAGTCAAGAAAATATCTCAATGCTGATTGGTAGTGTGCAACAAGAAGTTATCCTTTTTGACTTAAGTATTTTTGAAAATATAGCAATTGGAAAACTAAATGCAACAAAAGAAGAAGTCATAGAAGCTGCTAAAAAAGCAAGATGCCATAATTTTATTTCAGCATTGCCAAATGGATATGAAACACGAGTAGGTGAAATGGGAGTTAAGTTATCCGGTGGAGAAAAACAAAGAATCTCTATAGCAAGAATGATACTGAAAAATGCACCGATTTTAATATTAGATGAAGCAATGGCGGCTGTTGATAGTGAAAATGAAAGACTTATCGGCGAAGCAATTGACGATTTAAGCAAGGATAAAACCATCATTACAATTGCTCATCATCTAAACACAATTAGAGATTCAGACCAAATTATAGTTATGGATAAGGGTGTTGTTCTTGATGCAGGAAGCCATGAAGAGTTGATGAAAAGATGTGAGTTCTATAAGGATATGGTTGAAGCACAGAACAAGGTAGATAGATGGAATTTGAAAGAGGTGGTAACAGAAAATGTTTAGAGAAATGTTAAAGCTGCTTACAAAAACCGGCAAGAGAGATTTGATTATATCAAGTGTATTCTTTGCCCTTTATGGACTAAGCTCCATAGCCATGATTGTTATTGTATTTTCTATACTGTTTCAGATATTTGATGGGACGAGTTTAGCAAGTTTATATAAAGGTTTTATTGCAATTGGGTTACTTGTAGTATTCAAAGGCATTTGTAATATGGTTGCAGATATGAAAAAGCATAGTGCAGGTTTTGATATTGTTCAGCAAATCAGAGAACGCATGATTATTAAATTGAAAAAATTCAGTTTGGGATTTTATACCAATGAAAGACTGGGAGAGATCAATACAATTTTACACAAAGATGTTGATAATATGTCTCTTGTTGTAGGACACATGTGGTCGAGAATGTTTGGCGATTTTTTGATAGGTGCAGTCGTATTTATCGGTCTTGCAAGTATTGATTTCAAACTTGCTATTCTAATGGCTGTATCTGTTCCGATTGCACTTGTCTTTCTATATCTGACAATTAAGCAATCTGAAAGAATAGAGAATCAGAATAATTCAGCACTTCTTGATATGGTTAGCTTATTTGTTGAATATGTTAGAGGAATACCTGTACTAAAGAGTTTTTCAAACAATAAAAGCTTGGATAATGAGCTTATGAACAAGACAAAAAAATTTGGAGAAACAAGCAAAGTAGCTTCAAGATTCAAGGCAAAACAGCTATCTATATTTGGGTTTTTACTGGATATTGGATATTTAGTTCTTTTAATTGCAGGAGCAATACTTGTTATAAAGGGAAGTCTTGATGTACTTAATTTTATTATCTTTGCAGTAATTTCAAAAGAGTTTTATAAGCCATTCGCTTCTATGGAACAACACTATATGTACTATGTTTCGGCGGTAGATAGTTACGAAAGACTTTCAAAAATTTTATATGCCGATGTAATCCCGGATAAAGTGAATGGAATTATTCCGAAAGACAATGATATAGCTTTTGAAAACATAGATTTTTCCTACGAAAAAGACGAATTTAAAATGGAAAACTTGAACTTTTCTATTGCTGAAAAGACAATGACAGCCTTAGTTGGAGAATCAGGAAGTGGAAAGACTACGATAACCAACTTGCTTTTAAGATTTTATGATGTGCATAAAGGGAAAATTACCCTCGGAGGAATTGATATAAGGGATATTCCTTATGATGAGCTTTTAGATCGCATTAGTATTGTCATGCAAAATGTTCAACTGTTTGATAACACGATTGAAGAAAATATCAGGGTAGGTAAAAAAGAAGCAACGAAAGAAGAAATCATTGAAGCTGCAAAGAAAGCAAGGATACATGATTTCATTATGAGTTTACCAAAAGGTTATGAAACTGATATTGGAGAAAATGGTGGGATTTTATCAGGTGGACAAAGACAAAGAATATCTATGGCAAGAGCTTTTCTAAAGGATGCACCTATTTTAATTCTTGATGAAATGACAAGTAATGTTGATCCTGTAAATGAATCCTTGATACAAGATGCCATTACAGAACTCGCAAAGAATAGAACTGTACTTGTAGTGGCTCATCATTTAAAAACAATTCAAAAAGCTGACCAAATTCTCGTGTTTCAAAAAGGCAATTTACTTGAAAAAGGAAAGCATGGGGAACTTCTTGATAAAAATGGTTACTACACAAAATTATGGAAAGCTCAGTACGAGGTATAATCATGATTTTGTTAAAAGATGTTTCTTATGAATGGGAAGATGGGCGAATTGCTTTAAAAAATATCAATCTTGAAATTAAAAAAGGTGAATTTGTTTTGATTTCAGGGAAAAGTGGAAGCGGTAAAAGTACTCTTGGAAGTGTAATGAATGGTCTTATTCCGCATTATTACAAAGGCAAAATGCAAGGAAAAGCCTTTGTGTCAGGAAAAGATATAAGCAAATTATTACTTCATGAAATAGGGCATATTGTAGGGACTGTATTTCAAGATCCAAGAAGTCAGTTTTTTACGACAACTACAGATGAAGAAATAGCTTTTGGTCTTCAAACGATTTGTAAATCAAGAAAGGAAATCAAACAGAGAGTAGAAGAAGTATATGCAGAACTGGATATTGAGGAACTGAAAGGAAAATCTGTTTTTGAATTATCAAGCGGACAGAAACAAAAGATAGCTATTGCAAGCATCTATGCGATGAATCCGAAAGTTTTAATTTTAGATGAACCTTCAGCAAATTTGGATATGAAAGCAACATTTGACCTGTTTTTAATTTTGGAGAAATTAAAGAAAAAAGGAACAACAGTTGTTCTAATTGAGCATCGTTTGTACTATGTAAAATCTTTATTTGACCGTTTTCTTTTGGTGAAAGATGGAGAGATTGCACAGGACTTGAGTCGGGAAGAAGTTATCCATCTTGAAGGGGAGTTTTGGGATGAAAATGGACTAAGAATTCTTGAATTAGAAGAATACAGGATAAGTGAGAAGAAAGATTCATATCAATTAAATGATGAAAGTATCAACGGAAAAGGCTTGAGATTTTGCTATCCGAATGTAGCTAAGGATGGAAAGAAGAAAAAACAGTACATCTTAAATCATCTTGATTTCAATATGGAGTGTGGAAAAGCCATTGGTCTTATCGGCTTAAATGGTACCGGGAAAACTACCTTTGCAAGAGTGATTTCAGGACTTGAGAAGATAAAAGATGGAACAATATGGGCGGGAGAAGATAAGTCGCTTAATCATAAAGATTTAATGGATATGTCATATTTTGTCTTTCAAGATTCAGATTATCAGTTGTTTTCGGAAAGTGTACTTGATGAAATGCTACTTGGTATTTCAAGTAAAGATAAAAAAGAAAATACACAAAAGGCAAAGTCTATTTTGAATGTACTTGGCTTAGATAAATACATTGATAAGCATCCGTTTGCTTTATCAAGAGGAGAAAAACAAAGACTCACAATAGCTTGTGGAATGATGAAACAGGCAAAAGTTTTTATCTATGATGAACCAACATCAGGTTGTGATAAAGACTCAATGCTTTCAGTGGCAAAATTAATTGAAGAACAATTAAAAAATGGAACAACAGTTTTGGTGATAAGTCATGATTTTGAGTTTTTAGCGAACACAGTGAGTAAGCTCTGGGTAATGGGAGATGGAAAAATAGAAAGTGTTTTGAATATGAGTGAAAGTAATAAAATTCTCATATTGGACAAGATGAGAGGAGGTAGATAACTTGATGGATAGAAAAACAGTCGATCCGAGAATAAAACTTACTCTACTTCCAATTGTTGGATTTACGAGCTTTTTTATAAGCGATACAATTCTACTTTTCGGACTGATTCTCTTTGCCTTTTTTCTGTATGTATACAGCAGTATGTGGAAAAGAGCATTACGCTTTATTTTGTTTTTTGTGATTTTATACTGCATAGAGTTATGGCTTGGAAAGTTTTGTGAAGCAAGTATCGTATTTGCAATATATATGTTTATTTACTTTGCATCAAGGATGACCTTAATTGCTATGTTTGGTGGATATATAACAAAGACTACAAGTGTAAGTGAAATGCTTGAAGCATTAAATAGAATGAAAGTACCAAGAAGCATTGGTATACCTTTTAGTGTTTTGCTTAGGTTTGTACCAACTATAAAAATAGAACTCAAGGCATTAAAAGAGAATATGAAGATTCGAGGAATCGTAACAAGTAGATTTTTCCCCTTGCTACATCCAATTAAATATATTGAATATACGCTTGTTCCGCTTTTAATGAGAATGATTAAGATTTCAGATGAACTGTCAGCTTCAGCACTCATTAGAGGACTTGATAGTGATGAGAACAGGGTTACATTAACAAAATTGAGGTTTAGAACAACGGATTTGTTGATTGGACTATTAGGAGCTTTGATGATTGCTCTTGTGATAGTAATACAGAAAATTTATTAGGAGGACTTTTATGAAAAACAAATTAAATGGTCGTGATTTTATTACAATCGGAATCTTTAATGCAATTGGAATTGTCATATACATGGCGGTTGCATTTGCTATGGCAACAACAGTGATTGGAGGATTTATTGCTTCAGGAGTTAGCTTTATGGTAGCTGCTACCGTTTATATCCTTATGGCTTTGAAAGTTAAAAAGAAGGGCGTATTTACAATATCAGGAACGCTTCTTGGTTTAATTGCATTGTCAGGAGGACATTTGCCTCATGCAGTCTTTGCTGTAATCGGTGGAATTATATGTGATTTGATTATAGGAAATTATGAGAGCAAGGGACGAATGATTATTGGATATGGGATATTTGCATTAGCGGATTTTTTAGGGACAGTAATTCCTGTGATTTTATTCGGAACAGCTTCTTTTGTGGAAAGAGCATCAAAATGGAAAATGAGTGAAGCACAAATAAATGAAGCATTATCTTATTTCAAAGTTTCATGGGCAGTAGGCTTTGCCTTGATAACATTTGTTCTTGCTTGCATAGGAGCATTCGTTGCAACAAAGATACTCAAAAAGCATTTTGAAAAAGCAGGAGTGATTTAATAATAAATTTACTTAGGAGGGAAAATAATGGAGGGATAATTATGTCAAAACTTATAGTTTCGGTTTTCACAGAACGATATAATTATCCTTTTTTATTCTTGGAATTGCTTACACATAGCAATAATACTTTACCAGAAACGACCAAATAGAAAATTATATAAAACATTAGTTTTTAAGCCGAGAGGACTTTTTACGCCAAAGTGTAGAAGTCCTCCTTTTTTATTCTCAAAACCAAAACAGAGAACTTAAAAAGGAGGATGACTAAGTGGCAAAGAAAGAATATTACCTTTATGTAAAAGGCAAAGCCGTACCTGTAAGTGAAGAAGTCTACAAAGCCTATTGGAAGATAACAGAGCATGAAAAGTATCTCCAAAGAAAAGATTGGAAGCATAATGTAATACCATTTTCGGCACTGGATCATGATGGACACTTTGTAGATAACATCATAGATGAAAAGATAGACTTAGAAAAAATTGTAGAAGTAAAAATGCGAATTGAAGAACTTCATAAAGCATTAAATACTCTTACAAAAGAAGAACGAGAACTAATGGAAGCCATCTTCTACAAAGAAGAAAGTCTAAGGTCAATCAGCAGAAGAGAGAAAGTTACACATCAAGCAATCAGTGGGAGGAGGGATAGGATTTTAGAAAAACTGAGAAAGATTTTAGAAGATAAAATCTAAAAACTTGGAAAGGTTAAGTGTCAAAAAAGGTGCTTAACCTTTCTTTATGGAAACAAGCAGATACCAAAACGGAGGAATTAAAAATGAAGAAAGAAAAAACATTACAGGAAGTACAGGAACAAATTTCTGAACTTCAGGAAGAAAGAGAAAAGTGCGATGTAAAGCTGAAACAATTACAAAATCAAGGCAAAAAATTAGAAAAACTGGCAAATGAAAAGGAACGAAAAAGAAGAAATCACAGGCTCATACAAAGGGGATTGATAGTAGAAAGGGTCATTAAAAATCCTCTAATATTTACCAATGAGGAGATAGAAAAACTGTTAAATATCTCTACTCACACAGAAGAATACAGACAAGCCTATGAAGAAATGATAAATGGGAAAGATATGGAAGATGAAACAGACATAGAGTAGATAAAATAAAAGACCTTAGTTTTTTCAGAAGCTCCCTGCAAGGGCAAAAAGCTCCGCAGGACGCAAAGCACCCTTTAGGGTGTATAATTGCGCCCTTAGTAAACTAAGGGATTTTAGCAAGTCTTTGAAAATCCAAAACCTAATAAAAACATACGGATAAAGCAGATAGGAAAAGATACAAAAAATAACCCGTCTGCTTTTTTCTTTACCTGAAAACAAATAAAAAAATGAAAGGAGTTTAAAAGTGGCAGAAACATTTCACTTTAATATTTCAATGATAAGCAGAGGAAAAAGTAAATCGGCAGTTGCAAGTGCAGCATATATCTCTTGCGAGAAAATCAAAAATGAATGGGACGGAGAAGTTCATGACTATCACAATAAAAAAGGACTTTTACATTCAGAAATTTTCTTGCCGGAGAATGTCCCCATAGCATTAAAAGATAGAACTACCTTATGGAACAGCGTTGAACTAAATGAGAAAGCAAGCAACGCACAGCTTGCAAGAAACTTCATTATCGCTTTACCAAAAGAATTATCTTTTGAAGAAAACAAGAAACTCATTACCGACTTTATACAGGAAAATTTTGTATCAAAAGGAATGATAGCAGACCTTGCAATCCATGATAGAACAAGTGAAGATAACAACAATATACATGCTCATATTATGACTACCCTTAGACCAATCAATGAAAAAGGAGAGTGGCAGGCAAAAAGCAAAAAAGAATATGTAATTGATGAAAATGGAGAAAAGATAAAACTAAAAAGCGGGAACTACAAAACAAGAAAAGTAGAGCTGACAGACTGGAACAATAAAGGAAACGCAGAGAAATGGAGAGAGAATTTTGCAAGACTTTGTAATCAGTATTTAGAAAAAAATCATCAAGAAAAGAGAGTGGATCATCGTTCCTACAAAAGGCAAGGGATAGAAGAAATCCCAACCATTCACATGGGAGCAAGTGCCAGTGCCTTAGAGAAAAAAGGAATCGAAACCGACAAAGGAAACATCAACAGAGAAATAAAAAAACATAACTCTTTAGTAAAAGCTATCAAGAACAAGATAAAAGAAATCACTTCTTGGATAGACTCTTTACTTGGAAATCTGCAAGCAAAATACGATGGGTATAAACAGACCAAGAAAGATGAACTGGAGAACAAAGCAGAACTCTTTAACCTTTATGAATATATTTCTATCTACAACGAAATACAGGGAGAAAAAACAAAAAATCTATCCTACTATGGACAGATAAAAAAGGGAAATGCAGACCTAAAGAGATTTGTAAAAGCAATCTACTATCTAAAAGATAATCATCTTCAAACCATAGCAGACCTACAAGAAAAAGTTTTTGAACTGGCAAAGCAAAGTAAAAAGATAAGTGAAGATATTCAAAGCAAAACCCAAAGAATAAAGGAGTTAAATCGTTGCTTTATTTGTGCAGACATCATCAAAGAAAATAAGGCGGTATATCAGGAATATAAAGATAAAACTTTTCTTAAAGATAAATTTTACAATTCACATAAAGATGAAATTGAAAACTACAAAAAAGCAAGAAAGACTATAGAAAAATTTACTGGAACATCAGCTATAAAGTCGAGTGATTGGCAGAAAGAAATATCAAGCCTTGAAAAAGAGATACAAGACTTAACTGAAGATAAAGCTAAAGTTCAAGACGAATTTAAGCAGATAGATCATATCAAATATGCAGTAAAGATTGTGGGTGACGAGTATGGAATAGATTTATCTATAGAGATAGACAAGGCAATTAAGAGGGGAGATAAACCAAGTGTAATTGCACAACTGAAAAAATTTCAAGAGCAAGAGGAAAGAAAGGGTCAGTACAAACAAAAAGCAAAAGAAAAGGCTAAAGAAAATTATAAAAATAAAGGGGAGGAAAGATAAAAATGGCAGACAACAGAAGATACTATTGGTTAAAATTGAAAGAAGATTTTTTTACAGATAAGAGAATCAAAAGGCTAAGAAAAATATCAGGAGGAGATACCTATACAATCATTTATCTTAAATTGCTTTTACTTAGCTTAAAAGATAGTGGGAAGCTGTATTATGATGGAGTAGAAACAGACTTTATCAAAGAGCTTGCCTTAACGATTGATGAAACGGAAGATGATGTAATGGTTATAGTAAATTATCTTGTAGCACAAGGATTGATGGAGATAATTACAGAAAATGACGAGTATTTTTTAACAGAAATTCCAAGTCTTATAGGTTCAGAAACAGCTTCTACAAGGCGTTCAAGAAAATCGAGAGGACAAAAAGCGTTGCAATGCAACACTGGTGCAACACCTTGCAACCTTTTGCAACAAAACTGCAACGGAGATATAGAGATAGATAAAGAGATAGATATAGAGTTAGAAAAAGAGGGGGAGATAGAAAAAATATCCCCCAACCTTTATGGAGAATATAAAAATGTTTCCTTAACCGATGAAGAATATGGGAAGTTAAAGGATAAAATGCAAGGTCATAGGGAAGAAATGATAGAGAAGCTGTCAACCTATTTGCAAAGCACGGGAAGAAACTATAAAGATCATTATGCGACCTTAGTTCATTGGTACGAACAAGACAAAGGGAAATTAAAGGAGAGCAGTAAATCAAAAGTATATACCTTTGAAGATTATGACAAGGGGGAACACTTGTAGGCCTCGTATAAGACGGTGGAAAGGTGTTTTTAGAGCGTTAATGATAAAATAGGTATCAGACTATAGCTAAGTGTAAAATAGGGCTCAAAATTGCAGTATGGAAAAAATATCGTATTTATGATAAAATGATAATGATATGGTAATAAACTCAGTTATAAGGAGAGGATATATAAATGCGAATTCAATTTACTGTAACCGATGAAGAACTTGAAATCTTAACTAAAAAAGCAATAGAGGGAGGTTTCCCAAGCGTTACTGAATATTGTAAGTGTAGCAGTTTACAAGAAAATACAAGCTATGCTGACCTATATACTACCTTATTAAACAAAATTAGCTCTTTACCGAAGGGCAAAGAATTTGTTTTAAGAGAGTTAATCGCAACACCTCCGGCATTGATTGGTAGATGGTTTTATGAAAATGTAAATAAGGGACTTGTAAAAAATGTGGAACACATCGGAAAAGCTGAAGGTGGAGTAGAAAAATATAAAAGAATTTAGATAATGTTGGAGGTGCATTTCATGGCAGAAGAAAATAAAGAGATAGTTATTGTGGATAATAAAACTATACAAGAAAAAATATATCTTATTCGTGGGCAAAAAGTAATGCTTGATTCAGATTTAGCCGAAATATATGGGTATGAAACTAAAAACTTTAATAGACAGGTGAAAAACAACGCAGAAAAATTTGAAGGTGAAGACTTCATGTTCCAATTAACGGACGAAGAAATGGTAGAACTTTCAAGGTGCAAAAATTTCACCTTGAACAGAGGTACTGGTAGAGGAAGTAATATTAAATACAATCCTTATGCCTTTACAGAACAAGGTATTTATATGCTGATGACTGTATTAAGAGGTGAACTTGCTGTTAAGCAAAGCAGAGCTTTAGTTAGAACATTTAAGCAAATGAAAGATTTTATCATTGAAAACCAAGATTTTATCGGTTCAAAAGAATTAGTTCAAATAGCAGTACAGACAAATCAAAATACAAAGGATATAGCTGAAATAAAATTGCAAATGGCTACAAAAGAAGATTTGAAAAAGGTTATGGATAATTTTATAGATCCAGACACTTACAAGCATTTCCTTTTAATGAATGGAGATAAGATTGAAGCAGATGTTGCTTATACAAAAATATATAAGTCTGCAAAGGAAAGCATTTATGTTATAGATAACTATATAGGTTTGAAAACCTTGGAATTATTAAGGGCTGCAAAAGACAATATTGAGGTTATAGTATTTAGCGACAATGTGAAAAACAAGGATATGCTTACAAAAAATATCCTAAACGATTTTAGAAAAGATTACCCTAATATCAATCTTAAGATGAAAGTTGCAGGGAAAAAATATCACGATAGGTATATTGCTATTGACTATGGAACAGAAAATGAAGCCTTTTATCTTTGCGGAGCTTCATCAAAAGATGCAGGAAATAAAATATCAAGCATTACAAAGATAGAGGAATCTTCCAAGGATATGTATCATATGATGTTTGGCGGAATGCTGAACAATAAGGATTTGAAACTTTAATATGTAAATGCTAAAGCGTTATTCAATGAATAGCTATAAGACTTGCGAAAGGCGGTAGAAATAAAACTCTATCGTCTTTTTTAATTGCAACTAATAGGAGGAAAATAATATGAATAAAAACAGAAATGAACATAATACAGGAACAAAGACTATAAAGAAGATTGGAAAAGTAACTTATGAGGTTATTGTCCATTTTAATGAAAATGCGACTGAAACCATGCAAGATAAATTGAAAAGGATAATGCTTAGAGAAATGGAGCGAGAAAAAGATAAAAAACCTCATAAAAATGATTAGAAAGTCCTTGACAAGTTGTTACAGGAAAAACAGCAAAATCTATTCTTATATCATGCGGAGCAAGACTTGCTCCCTTTGATATTGGGGAGCTAAGAAATTTAATGGAATATGATGAAATGGGCCTAGATACCATAGGAGATAAAAAGACAGCACTTTTTATCATCATATCAGACACTGATGATACCTTTAACTTTGTGGTGGCAATGATGTATACCCAGCTTTTCAATTTGCTTTGTGATAAAGCAGATGACGAATATGGAGGAAGATTACCCGTTCATGTAAGATGTTTACTTGATGAATTTAGCAACATCGGGCAGATACCAAAATTTGAAAAACTCATTGCAACCATTCGTTCTAGAGAAATATCCGCAAGTATTATCCTTCAAGCTAAATCACAACTTAAAGCCATTTACAAAGACCATGCTGAAACGATTCAGGGGAATTGTGATAGTGAGTTATTTTTAGGTGGAAAAGAAGGAACAACAATAAAGGAGCTGTCGGAGAACTTGGGAAAAGAAACCATAGACCTTTACAATACATCAGAAACAAGGTCTAATCAAAAATCTTTTGGACTAAACTATCAAAAACTCGGCAAAGAACTGATGAGTAGAGATGAACTTAAAATAATGGATGGTGGAAAGTGTATCTTGGAAATAAGAGGGGCAAGACCTTTTTATTCTGATAAATTTGACATTACCAAGCACAAGAATTATAGACTTTTATCCGACTACAATGATAAAAATACCTTTGATATAGAAAGATACTTAAAGAGAAAAGATGAAGTAAATTTAAAAGAAAATATGGTGGTAACAGTGTTGGAAGCTGATGTGTAAATCTTCTTAGTGACTTTTGTTCAAAATGAGCAGAAGTTATTTTTAGTTTATTACAAAAAAGGAGTCCTTGAAATATGAGAAATTTCAAAAAGAGTAGAAGTCCTCCAATTGTTATGTATAGATTGGAGGTAAAAGATGTAATTTTATAGTGATGATGCCAACAATATGGCATTGTAAAAATAGAAAAGGGGTGGTGCAAAGTAAGAGAAATAACACTTGGAAGTTTATTTGATGGAATAGGAGTATTTCCTTTAGCAGCAGAAAATGTAGGGATAAAAACAGTATGGGCAAGTGAAATTGATAAAAATGCAATATCTATATCTAAAAGACACTTTCCTGATGTAGAGCATTTAGGAGATATAACAAAATTAAAGGCAAGAGATATAGAGTCGGTGGATATAATAACCTTTGGTTCTCCCTGTCAAAATTTTTCAACAGTTGGGGATTTAACAGGACTTAGTGGAGAGAAATCATCTCTTTTCTATCAAGCGATACGCTTGATAAGAGAAATGAGGTGTGTAACAAATGGGAGTTATCTAACTTTCGCTATTTGGGAGAACGTCATGGGAGCTTTTGTATCAGGAGATCGGTTGGATTTTAGAGCCGTCCTTGAATCCTTCAGTAGCACCAAAATTCCAATGCCTACACTTAAATGGGCAAATGCAGGAATGGTGCGAGGGAGAGAATTTGAGCATAGCCTACGAGTCTTGGACGCCCAATATTTCGGAGAGCCTAAGCTCCTTCAAAGAAGAAAGAGAATATTTATTGTCTGTGATTTTGGAGGATTTCGTTCCCATAAAATACTATATAAGCCCGAAAACTTGCTCAAAGATATTAAAACTATCGGAAATATCGAAGATAAGGATACCAAGTCCAATCGAAGAAATTCTGATAAAACAGGGAGGGAAATACCAAACATCAGACCCTTTCAAGATAGAAAAATGCGAGGAGGTGCAAAAGGAAGAAATGAAACTCTTTTTAGAAACAGCTTCGGAAAGCCAAATGAACCTTTTCCAACTCTATTAGCATCCAATCCAACGATGTTTGCGTATTGGATAGACGGAAAAGAAGAAGAGGGATTTATTAGATATTTAACACCGATAGAGTGTGAAAGGCTGATGGGACTGCCGGATAACTACACAAAATATGGAGAAGACGGAAAAATTATATTAGACAGTGCGAGGTATAAAGCACTTGGAAATGCGATTGCCTTACCTTGTGTAGAGTATATTATGGCAGGGATAAAAGAAGAACTTCTAACTTTTGCCCAAAATGAACAGAAGTTAGAATAAATAAAAGACAAAATTTAAAATGAGAAAAATATAGATAAGACCATGACAATATAGAAAAGTTGTGGTCTTTTTTTGTTAAATTAAAAGAAATGAAAATGGAGGATTTATATGCAAAAAGAAATGCTTAATATCAATGGAAATTTAATTAATGAAGTAGAGATGAAAACCATTCAGGGAAAAGACAAAGAAGTAACAGTTGCAAACTTTACGCTCTTTAGAAAAATGGGCAAGGAAGGAGAAAAAAAGAAAGAATATATCAATTGTAATGTTTACGGAGAAAAGACGGAACTTACAAAGGAATTTGAAAAAGGAGATTTTATCCATGTATACGGATATTACAAAGAAGTTCAAAAAGAGGATAAAACCTACAAAAACTTTATTGTAAGGCATGTCAATAAAATCGACAAAGAAATGGAAAAGAAAAAAGAACAGGAAGAAAACAAGGAGGAATAAATTATGGATTTTTTTGTACAAGCAGTAAATGTGCTTAAAATTTTGGTTATGGCAATCGGAGCAGGACTTGGTGCATGGGGAGTTATCAACTTACTCGAAGGATATGGATCGGATAATCCCGGGGCAAAATCGCAAGGCATCAAGCAATTGATGAGCGGTGGAGGAATTGTTTTGATAGGGCTAAAACTCATTCCACTACTTGCTAACGTCTTGAAATAATGTTTGACTTATTTGGAAAGATAGAAGAGTTTTTCAAGGATATTATGATTGATATTATTAAAGATAATCTTTCTGCAATGCTTGTGGATATTAATGACAAAGTAGGAACAGTTGCAGGAGAAGTAGGAAAGACTCCGGGTTCTTGGAACTCGGAGGTCTTTACCTTCATCAAATCAATCAACACAAATGTTGTTTTGCCCATAGCAGCCATAATTCTAGCCGCAATACTTTGTATAGAGCTGATTCAAGTGGTGCTGAGAAAAAATTCTATGCAAGATACGGATACCTTTGAATTTTTTAAGTATATCATCAAGATGTGGATAGCTATATGGTTTGTTTCTCACGCTTTTGATTTTTCAATGGCAGTCTTTGATGTTGCACAGTCCATGATAGGAAAGGCGGCAGGTGTTGTGGGAACAAGTGCCAACATCACACCTGGTAATTTTGATGCTATGGTTGATGCCCTAAAAACAAAGGAACTTGGAACACTCATTGGAATTGCACTGGAGACGGGATTAGTTAAATTTTCTTTAACTGTTATTTCTATTTTAATCACTGTAATTCTATATGGAAGAATGATTGAAATATATATTTACTGTTCTGTTTGTGCAATACCATTTTCTACAATGGGAAATAAGGAATGGTCAAATATTGGAACAAACTATATTAAATCTTTATTTGCACTTGGACTTCAAGGACTCTTTATCCTAATCTTTTTTGGAATTTATGCAGTTCTGGTCAAAACGGTAAACTTTACGGATATTCACGCAAGTATTTTACAGGTATTGGCATATGGAGTGATTCTTGGAGTCATGATGATGAAATCGGGAAGTATCGCAAAGGCGATTTTAAATAGCCACTAAATAACTTCAGTTCAAAATGAGCAAAAGTGAATAAGATAGTTAAAAAATATAATTATTGGAGGTAATAAATGAAAAAAGTGAATAAGAAAATAGGAATATTGATAGGAACAGGTTTGATTCTTTCTATGGGGACAATGATGAAAGTACTAATAGAAAATAGAGCGAAAAAGTTATCCGATTTTGAAGAAGATGATTTTTACTTTGATTTTGATGAGACAGAAAAAGAGTCTTGTATTATGGATGAATTTGATACAGAAAATACAAAAGATAATGTAAAAAAAGAAGAGAGAGGCTCTTTAGAGGATGAGTATTTAGAATATGAATTAAAGACAGAAGAAGAAAAACAAGATGAATTTAGAGGTTTATCAGTAGAGGTAATGAATCTTGTTTTAAAAGAAGTGATTTTAATGAGTGAAAACGTGAATGCAGTAAAAAAAGATATTGACAGAATAGGTGAAGCTAAAGCATTGGTTAAAGAATTAGAAAATTGTAAAGAAGAAATTATTGCACTTTGGGAGCATATAGAAGCACTTTCAAATATCAAAGAAAAAGTAGATAGAGGGTAGGCTATGGCATATGTAAAAGTACCAAAGGATTTGACGAAAGTAAAAACTAAAGTCGCTCTTAATCTTACCAAAAGACAGCTTATAGGCTTTAGTATAGCAGGACTTATCGGATTTCCTGTGTATATGCTTTGTAAAAAATTTTTCAGTGTAGATATATCAATGATAGTTATGAGTATAGCGGTGCTTCCGGTTCTTTTTGCAACACTATATGAAAAAGATAATTTGCCTTTTGAAAAACATTTGGCATATATCTTAAGATTTCACAAGAGCAAAAAAATCAGGCTATACAAGGCGAAAAGTATCTACCATACGGATAAGAAAAAACAGCATATAGGAAGTAAAAACAAAACAAATGGAAGGAGGAAAAAGAGTGAACAAAAACAATCGAAAAAAGCAAGAGCAACGACTAAGAAAAGATGAGATAGAGCTAAAGAAAAATAAAAAAGAGTTATCTGAACTTAAAAAATCAGGGAAGAAAAAAACAAAGTCAAAAACAAATGGGAAATCATCAAAGAAAGATAGGTGGTTTCCTTTTTTGATGAAACAAGAAAAGAAAGAAACGGTACAAGATACAATTCCCTACAAACGAATGCTAAAAGACGGAATTTGTCAAATTGATAAGAATAGTTATAACAAAACCATTCGATTTTTGGACATTAACTATAGACTTATGGAAGAAGCAGACCAAGAGGGAATATTTTCGGAGTTTTCTTCTTTTCTAAATTTCTTTGATTCCTCTGTGGAAGTAGAATTTAGTTATATCAATAGTATCGGTGAAAATGAGGAAATCAGTAGACTGATTGATATTAAAGAAAATATGGATGATTTTAATGAAATTAGAAATGAATATAGACAAATGCTCTTAAGTCAAAGTTCCAAAGGAAACAATGGGCTTTCTAAAAGTATGTATCTTACCTTTACCATAGAGGCGGAGGATTTAAAGCAGGCAAAGAGTAGGTTAGAGAGAATGGAGATGGATGTGCTAAATAATTTTAAGCAGATGGGAGTAAAAGCCTATGTACTTGACGGTGAGGAAAGACTTAAAACAATTCATGATATTTTAAATCCGAATGACAAACTGGTCTTTTCCTTTGAAGATTTAAAATATAGCGGACTGACAACCAAAGAGTACATTGTTCCTCCATCTTTTAATTTTTCCAAGCCAACCTATTTTAAAACCGGAGAGGTCTTTGCTGAAGTAAATTTCTTACAACTTTTGGCATCGGATATTAAAGATGAGATGTTATCCGAGTTTTTAGAGATGGAAGAGAATATGATTGTAACATTTCATATTAAGGCGATTGATCAGATGGAAGCTATTAAAAATGTGAAAAGAAAAATTACGGATTTAGACAAGATGAAATTAGAAGAAAATAAGAAAGCAATTCGTAGTGGCTATGATATCGACATCTTACCAAGCGACCTTGTAACTTATGGGGCAGAAGCAAAGAATCTCTTATCGGAACTACAAAATCATGATGAAAAGATGTTTTTGGTAACTATACTTTTTATGAACACCAACAAAAGTAAGGGGAAACTAGATAATACGGTATTTGCATTAAAGTCAATTGCAAATAGACATAATTGCAGTTTGAAAAATCTAAATTACAGACAGGAACAGGGACTTGTTGCAAGTTTACCTCTTGGGATAAATGAAGTGGAAATCGAAAGAGGACTTACCACAAGTGCAGCAGCTATATTTATTCCATTTACAACGGAAGAACTCTTTATCAAGGGAGAGAGCTTATATTACGGACTAAATGCACTGAGCAGAAATATCATTATGGCAGATCGAAAGAAACTAAAAAATCCAAATGGTCTAATTTTAGGAACACCGGGTTCTGGTAAATCTTTTGCAGCCAAAAGGGAAATCACCAATGCCTTTTTAATTACGGATGATGACATTATCATAGCAGACCCGGAAGCTGAATATGCACCACTCGTAGAGGCTCTAAAAGGACAGGTTATTAAAATATCTCCGATTTCAAAAGACTATGTCAATCCGCTGGACATCAATATTGACTATGCGGATGAAGATAATCCTTTGTCCTTAAAATCAGACTTCATACTATCTCTATTTGAACTCGTTGTAGGAGAAAAAAAGTTAAGTGCGGAAGAAATCTCCGTTATTGACCGTTGTTTGCCAATTTTATATAAAGCCTACTTTGAAAATCCAATTCCTGAAAATATGCCGATATTGGAAGATTTATATAATCTTCTTCAAAAACAGGAAGAAACCGTAGGAAAGAAACTTGCAGTAGAGATGGAGATTTATGTAAAGGGAAGTTTAAATGTCTTTAATCATAGAACGAATGTAGATACAAGTAACAGAGTGGTTTGTTATGACATCAAAGAGCTTGGAAAACAGCTTAAAAAGATAGGGATGCTCGTGGTGCAGGATCAGGTATGGAACAGAGTAACCATAAACAGAGCAAGCAAAAAAGCGACAAGATACTATGTTGATGAATTTCATCTTTTGTTGAAAGAACCGCAAACAGCCAATTATTCCATTGAAATTTGGAAGCGTTTTAGAAAATGGGGCGGTATGCCGACAGGCTTAACTCAAAATATAAAGGACTTACTTGCAAGTCCTGAAATTGAAAATATATTTGACAATACCGACTTTATTTTGATGCTTAACCAAGCAGGAACGGATAGAGATATTCTAGCTAAAAAACTCAACATCTCCAAACATCAGCTTTCCTATGTAACCAATTCGGGTGAAGGAGAGGGACTTATCTTTTATGGAAATACGATTGTTCCTTTTATAGACCAGTTTCCGAAAAATACAAAACTCTATTCACTAATCACAACGAAACCTGAAGAAGTAAAAAAGGCAGGTGAATAGGGATGAGTGTAGACAGGAGTAAAGAAGCATTCATAAAAGAAAATACAAATGAAATTATTTGTGGGAATGCACTTGAAACTTTAAGAAAATTTCCAGATGAAAGTATACATTGTGTGATTACCTCCCCGCCCTACTATGGACTGAGAGATTACCACAAGGAAGATCAAATCGGAAGAGAAACTACGGTAGAAGAATATCTTGACAAATTGGTAGCAGTATTTCATGAGGTGAGAAGAGTATTAAAAAAAGACGGCACCTGCTTTGTCGTGATTGGGGATTCTTATGCCGGTTCAGGAGGTGGAAAGGGAAAATATATTGATCCTAAATATCCAAAAGGAAGAAATGGACAAAATCCATCAATTACACAAAAGGTTTCAGGATATAAGTCAAAGGATTTAATGGGTATACCTTGGAGATTGGCTTTTGCTTTAAGAGAGGATGGGTGGTATTTACGTTCTGATATTATTTGGCATAAGGAAAATGCCATGCCTGAGTCTTGTAAGGACAGACCTACTCGTTCTTATGAGCATATTTTTTTACTTTCTAAATCACCAAAATATTATTATGATTATGAACAAATGGCAGAGCCGATGAAAGAAGTTAGCAAAAAAAGATATATGAGAGGAAGAAAGGCAGATAATAAATATTTAAAAGAAAATTCCGGAGCAAAGATACAAAAAATCAATAAAGCAAGAAGATATGGAGAGTATATGGGAGATAATATTCCTCAGTTTCGTAATAAAAGAGATATTTGGACTATAAATACCGTATCTTTTAGAGGGGAACATTATGCTACTTTTCCACCTAAGTTAGCTGAAATTTGTATGATAGCGGGTTGCCCTAAAGGTGGAATAATCCTTGATCCTTTTATTGGAAGTGGAACAGTCGGATTTGTGGCACTTATGCAAGATAGAAAATATATCGGTATAGAATTAAATGAAGAGTATTGCAGGCTTGCAAGGGAAAGAATCGAAAGGGAGGTGAATTCTTTGAATGAAAAAGCAAATGAGATACAAAAAGAGTAGAGAAAAGAATTTTAAAAAGAATACTTCTTTTGATTCAAGTCATCAAAATGTTAGTAGATATGACAATAATCTGTCAGATAATAATTCTATGGTAGATATACAAGAAAATTCCACATTAAAATCTAATGGCATAAGTAGTAAAAAGATGCATAAAAATTTTTACAGTCAAGAAGATAATTCCATGAAAGAAAGTATGAATTTGAGTAAAGATAAGCTGGTATCTAAGAATCAATCAAAGCATTTTATGAGTGGACAATACGAAAAAAATATACGAAACGATGAATTATACCCATTAAGTGATAACGGAGAAAAAGGTCAAACTTTTTCAAGAAAAGAAAATCAGAAGAAAAAAATGCGAAAGCAGATAGATAAGTTTCATAAAGAAAAAGAGGTTTATGATCCATTATCTAAAGACATGGACAACGATGGAGTAATAGATAGGTATGATGTGGATTTTAGGGATAGTAAAGTATCATATCGAACTCTTGCAGATGATGAAAAGTATGATAATAGGCAAAATGATAAGGAAAAAAATTATGATGAATATGTAAAAAATCCAAAATCCAAGAATAAGATATACAAACATTATGCAAAAGATACCTTTTCCAAAGAAAGTCCAAAATCGGAAAATCAAAAGAAATATTTTAAAAGTAATTTTGACAATCAGGAGTTTACAAGAGATAAAGATACGAAAAAGAAGTCATTTCAAGATGTAAAGAATGAGGGAAAAACCAGTGATAAAAGCACATCACAAAAAAGAAAAGGGAAATTTGAAAATAAGGAAAAGAAAATTTCCAAGTTACAGCAAAAAAAGCAAAGACAAGAGCAGAAACTAAAAAATAAGGGAATTGATGGCAAAAGTCAAAGTGCAAAAAGTGCTGTAATGGCAACGGGAATGGTAAAGAGGTATTTGGAAAGCGGAAAAGAAGATAATGCTGGAGTTGAGGGAACGCATAAGGCTGTAGAGAAGATGGAAACCATTTCAAGACATGCTTATCATCGTGGAAAGAAGAAGGTATTAAAGAGACAAAAGAAGATAAATAAACTTGACAAGAGTATTCATAAACAGGAAAAGAAACTCTTCTTTCAAAAAAATATGGAAGAACTAAAAAAGAGTAGTGAGTATCAGAATACTTCAAGATTAAAACAGTTTTTTAAAAGAAGGCAGTATAAAAGGCAGATTCAAAAGAAGTATAAAGATAGCGTAAAAAACAGAATAAAAAAATCCTTTATCGAGAGTAGTAAAAGATTTGCTGAGTTTATAAGAGCCAGAGGTAAAAAGATGGGATTCCTATTACTTATTGTTATAGGAATATTTTTTATGCTTTTTCAATCGGGAACTATGTTGATGAACATGGGAACAGGTATGGTAGGAAATACAATCTCGACTACGTATCTATCATCAGAAGATACACTAAAAGAAATTAATCAGGAATTTTCTTCCTTAGAACAGGAATTACAGGAAGAAATGGATAGTGTCCATGAAAATCATCCGGGTTATGATGAATATATTATAAATGGAAAAGAGAATATTGGTCATAATGTTCATGAACTCTTATCCTACATCACTGCCCGCTTTGGAGTGGTAAAAGAAGTATCCGAAGTAGAAAGCGAACTTCAAAGTTTGTTTCATCAGATGTATACCTTAACCTACAAAGAAGAAATTGAAATCAGATATAGAACTGTTACATCTGAGGACGGTGAAAGTCATGAAGAAGCATATGAGTATAAAAAGCTCATTGTAACCTTGGAAAAAAGAGAGATGGATATAATTATCCGAGAAGTGTTCCACTCTTATCCTGACAATTTATCCCACTATGAAACGCTCCTTGCAAGTAAAGGAAATATGGAACTTGCCTTTGGAAGTGGCAATGGGGATTTATCAGAGATTATCAATAATCCCGATTTTTCAAATCCCGGACTTGAATTTAATGGAGAAAGTGTAAAAGCTATTGTGCATGAGGCGGAAAAACATATCGGAAAAAGATATGTGTTTGGAGCTAATGGACCTAGTAACTTTGACTGTTCAAGTTTTGTATGTTGGACCTATACCCATTCAGGGATAAAAAATATGCCTCGTACTACTGCTTGGAGAATTTATACAGACTATTGCAATCCCGTTTCACCAAGTGAAGCAAAGGCGGGAGATATTATTTTCTTTAAGGGAACATATAATTCAGGATCACCAATTTCTCATGTAGGCATCTATGTAGGTGGGGGTTATATGATTCATGCAGGAGATCCGATTCAGTATGCAAGGATTGATACACCGTACTGGAAACAGCATTTTTACGGATTTGGTAGACCTAAATAGGAGGGAGTACATTGAATAACAAGTATAGAAAAAATATTGAAAAACAAAAAGAAATTGATGAAAAGATAGAAGAATTAAAGTTAAAAAAAGAGATATTAAAAGAAGAGCAGGAAGAAATGGAAAGTGCTTGTATATTAAAAGAATATCGAAGTATTGATATTTCCATTGATGAATTTTTGGAAATGATAAAAAGTTACAAGAAAGATGAATTGAAGGAAAAAAGGAGTATGCAAAAAGCAGAAAATATAGAATATATGGAGGAAAATGATGAAAACCAAATTTAAGATGAATAAGAAATCCAAAGCTACCTTATTTGGAATAATTGTTGTTATTGTCATGTTAATCGGAACTATGATTTTTAATAAACAGATTGTATTTGCACAGGGGAATTTGTTTCCAACATTGATTAGTCCAGTGGAAGATATTAAAAAAGATGAGGTAGAAGTTAAGGTAAAATATATATTTCAAGATGATAGTCTTTACAAAGAAGAAAGCATTAAAGCAAAGGAAGGACAGATTCTTGACAGTGGAGACATTCCTATCTTGCCTGATGATATGAAATTTATAGATGAATTTTTGTTCTATAAAGTAAAGGGAGACGGGACAGACGAAATTATTCGTAAAGTGGAAAAAGTTACTGTTAAGGATAAAAAAACGCAGACAGAGGAAAATAATGAAAAAGAAGATCCTAAAAATGAACAAAGTACACAAACGGAAAATCCAAAAACAGAAGATAAAAAAGTTCAAACAGACATAGATAAAGAAAGCATATCTAAGATGGAAAAGGAATCGAAAGAGCTGAAAGAAAAATTAGATAAATTAAGTGAACAAGTCAAGGATAAGGACAAGTTAAATGATAAGCAAAAGGATAAAATCAAAGACTTGGAAGATGAAATAGAATCCTTGGAGAAAAGGCTGAAAAAGGAAAAAGAAAAGATGAATTCTTCTAAAGAAAACACAGAAATCAAAAAATCTGTGGAAGAACTGGAGAAGAAAATTAAAGAATTGCAGGAAAAATCAAATCAGATCAATAAACAAGACTATCCAAAGGCTATAACAAATCCATTGCCACAAGCATTACCACAAAATCCATCTTCATTTGTAAAAGGTAATGCACCATCTGCTTCAGTAGGTAGTGGAGATAGTGTAAAGAAAGAAAAGGGTGCCTTAAAATCATCTGCACCGGATACCTCTAAAAATACAAAAAGTGATGAGAATAAAGAAAGTAAAGAGAATAAAGAAAATAAAGAAAAAGAGGTTCGTTATCCTAATAAATTGACACCCAAACAGGCAGCAAGTAATAACAGTCAAAATTCGACTACGGATAGCGGAGAAAAGAATGTCAATACCAATAAAGGAGTAGCCTCAGCACCGTCAAAGGCTAGAGCTTCTGTTACTGAGAATAAGGATAATGCTAACAATGATTATAGGGTTCATCATAATGATGGTAAAGACAATAAAGAAACTGACAAATATTCTGCTGATGCAAGACAATTTGTAACCTTCCAGACAAAATCAGGTAAGACATTTCATTTAATTATCAACCATGATGAGCAAAGTGAAAATGTAATGCTTTTAACGGAAGTGTCTGAAGATGATCTTCTTAATATGGTAGAGGGTAAGGAAAAGTCAAAAGAAGAAATTAAAAAAATTGAAGATAAAGAGCCTAAACCTGAAGTTAAAAAAGAAGACCCTAAAGCTGAAAATAAAGGAAACGGTCTTTATATATTTTTAGGTTTAATCATTGTCGCTGTAATAGGTGGAGGATACTATTTCAAGATTTATAAGAAAAATCAGGAAGATGATGAGGAAGATGAAGAAGAGTATGATGAGTTTGAAGATTCCTATGAAAGAAAAGATGATGAAAGTGAAGTGCCAGACGAAGAAGAAAAACAAGAGATAGAAGATTTGGCAATTGATGCTTATGATGATGAAGATGAGGACTAAAATTAGATATAAATGAAATTATCCACTCGATTTGTTGTGTTTACACTTAAAAAATAGCATAAAATAAGTGTAGACACAACAATGAGGAAGTAAATTGTTGACATAAAAATTATGTATGATTAGTAAGGATAGAATTGTACTTACAGTGAATTTATGGTATAATTTTGGCAATAAAAACTTGAATGTGGTAAGCCCAAGCCCGATTGTGGCTGGGCTATTTTTATCAAAGAAATAAAATTATAGACGATAAATATCTGTAATAGGTAATAATATTACATTATGGTATAAGGGAGGTGTAGAGAAAATGGATTTGTCAAAATATATTGGAGAATCCACTTCCTATGATAAAAAAGAAAAACTTGAAATAAATAAACCAAAGAGCTGGTTAAAAAGTATTAGTGCATTTGCAAATGAAAATGGTGGAGCTTTAATATTTGGTATTTCTGATGCAGATGAACTTATTGGACTAAAAGATTATAAGAAAGATTCTGAAACTATCAGTGAAATAATTAAGGCTAAGATGGATCCGGTTCCAAAAATAAAACTTGAAAACCATACTGAAAATGGTAAGTATTTTATTGTTCTTCATATAAAAGCAGGAAGTGAGACTCCATATTATGTTATTGATGGAGGAAATAGGTCTTCTTATATAAGGATTGGAAATCAGAGTGTTGCCGCTACAAGTATTGACCTTAAAAATTTAGTTTTGAAAGGAATGAATAAAACATTTGATACTATACAAACGGATATTCAGACAAAAGATGCTACCTTTAATAAATTGCGAATTGAATATGAAAAAAGGACAAATAAAAAATTTGAAGAAAAAGATTTGTTATCGTTCGGTTTAACAACAAAAGATAATCTTTTAACTTATGCAGGAGCCTTGTTTGCAGACGGATATTTAGTATATCAATCAAGGATATTTTGCACAAGATGGAATGGACTTACAAAGGCTAGTGGCTTGATGGAAGCACTGGATGATAATGAATTTGAGGGAAATATCTTGTTTTTGCTTGAAAATGCACTGAATTTTACAAAGGTAAACACAAAGAAAATGTGGAGAAAAGGACCACTCTATCGTGAAGAATATCCTGAATATCCTGAAAGAGCGGTTCAAGAAGCAATTGTCAATGCTTTGATTCATAGAGATTATAGCGTCATTGGAAGTGAAGTACATTTGGATATTTATGATGATAGAATGGAAATTTACTCTCCAGGTGGAATGTATGACGGAACCTTAATTCAAGATGTAGACCCATATACTATTTCGTCAAGTAGAAGAAATCCAATTCTTGCAGATATTTTTGGAAGAATGGACTTAATGGAAAGACGGGGAAGTGGACTGAAAAAAATTATAGAGAGTTATGAATTTGAGAAGAACTACAATGAACACTTAAAACCGGAATTTAGATCTACAAGAAGTTCATTTTTTACTATTTTAAAGAATTTAAACTATAATGTTAGTGGTGAACCCCAAAATGAACCCCAAAATGAACCCCAAAATGAACCCCAAAAAATGACGAAACAAGATAGATTGAATAAAATAATTGATATTATTTCAGACAAACCAAATATTACGAGATTAGAATTATCAAAGATGTTAAATGTTGCAGAATCTACCATCAGAAGAGATATTTTAAAATTGAAAGATGAAGGAAAGATAGAGTATGTAGGTAGTTCTAAAACAGGAAAATGGATTAAAAAATAGACAATTAAATATATGAAATTTTAATAGGCAATTGGAGAAAATTGAAACTCTGATTGCCTTTTTTAGTACAAAAATAAGGAGGAATTTATGAAACATAATTTGGTGATAGCAGAGAAACCAAGTGTTGCAATCTCTATTGCAAAAGTGATTGGAGCAACAAAGAAGAAAGATGGATATTATGAAGGAAACGGATACAAGGTAAGCTGGTGTGTTGGACATTTAATTCAAATGGCAAATCCTGATAGTTATGATGAAAAATATGCGAAGTGGAATATGGCTGATTTGCCGATTATTCCAAAGGAATATAAGTATGAGATTGCAAAGTCTACAAAGAAACAATTTATGATTCTTAAAAAGCTGATGAACGATAAGGACATAGATATTGTGATAAATGCTTGTGATGCAGGGCGTGAGGGAGAAGCAATCTTCAGGCTTGTCTACAATCAGGCAAATTGCAAAAAGAAGATGAAACGCCTTTGGATTTCATCAATGGAAGATAGTGCAATTAAAGATGGCTTTGATAACCTAAAAGATGGAAGTTCTTACGATAATCTATTTGAATCATCACAAGCAAGGGCAATAGCAGATTGGCTTGTGGGAATGAATTTAAGCAGACTGTATTCGTGCCTATATAAACAGAGTTATTCTGTTGGGAGGGTACAAACACCAACTCTTGCAATGATTGTAAATAGAGATGATGAGATAGCAAATTTCAAGAAAGAAAAATATTTTACAGTCGAACTTTCTATGAATGGTTTTACACTATCAACAGATAGAATTGATGATGAGGTTATTGCTGAACAGCTAATCAATTTAGTTGGCAATAAGATAGGAATTACCGATGTTATTCAAAAGGAAAAGATAACAAAACCTGATTTGCCTTTTGACCTTACAACACTTCAAAGAGAGTGCAATAAATATTTTGGATATAGTGCCAAGCAAACACTTGATTATGCTCAAAGTCTGTATGAGAAAAAACTGATTACCTATCCGAGAACAGACAGCAGATGCTTAACGGAAGATATGATTACAAGTACCATCAATCATATCTTAGGAAAGAATGACTTTGATACGGGGCGTATTAAGACGGTATTTAACTCTAAAAAGGTTACAGATCATCATGCTATTATCCCGACAGCAAGCAGTATGAATGGGGACTTAACTTCTCTTCCGGAAAGTGAATTGAAGGTATATGAACTTATTTTAAATAAGCTACATGCAAGTGTAGGCTATCCTTTAATTGAGAATACAACGAAGATTGTGGCTGAATTTGATGGATTTGAATTTACAAGTAGTGGAAAGGTGATTGTAGATGAGGGCTTTACCAAATACCTAAACGAATATGCAAAAAAGAAAAATGAAGATACAGTGCTTCCGGATGTAAAGATTGGTGATAGTCTTGATATTAAAGATAAAGGGATAAAAGAAAAATACACATCATCGCCTAAACATTTTACGGAAGATCTTCTCCTAAAGGCTATGGAGCTTGCAGGAAATGACGCATTGGAAAAAGGTGTGGAAGTTGAGCGAAAAGGACTTGGAACACCTGCAACAAGAGCAGGAATCATTGAAAATCTGATTTTCAAGGGATTTGTAGAAAGAGATAAAAAAAACCTTATTGCCACACACAAAGGAATCAGCCTTGTAACGATTGTAGCAGATACTTTTAAATCGGCAGAAACAACAGCAAAGTGGGAAATGGAGCTATCTGATATTGTACAGGGAAAATCACTAAAGAAAGATTTTTTGGAGGCAATAGAAAGTGAGATAAGAAATGTAATTTCTCGTTATAAAAAGGAATAGCTTATGATTACTAAAGTTAAATAAATGGGTTAAAGCATGTTAGGTTTTTTAAAGCCAAGTTTATAATAAGAGATTTTTTGACAATTCATCTAAATAAAAATGAGTCTGTAGAGTAGAACTAATTTTTTTGTGAGATTTATAAGGTAAGAACAACGGGTAATAAAAATATAATACAATTTAAACTTGTATTTATCTTAGATTTAATATATAATAGAAGACAAAAAAGAGAAGGGATTAATGATGCAAAAAATAAAAGTGTGTAATTCACTAGCAAAAATACGAAAAAGTAAAGGATATACCCAAATACAATTATCGGAGTTGACTGGTATTTCGCAGCAGTATATAAGTAGTGTGGAAAGAGGTATAATAGTTCCGACAATACAGAGAGCAATTCAGTTGGCAGAAGTTTTGGGAGAGTGTTATGGGAATATTTTTTACAAATGCATAAAAGGTTGAGGTTATAATAATGAAGAAAAAAAATATATTAAAAATATTGTTATTCATATACTTGATTTTGTTGTCTTGGCTAGTTCTTTTTAAGCTAGGCTTTTCTATTAGTGATATGAGGAGGGTTAGAGACGTAAACTTTATTCCTTTCTATTATGACAATATTATAGAAGGAGATCTGTTTTGGTTAGAACCTATTTTTAATATATTAATATTTATTCCTTTTGGAATTTTATTAAAAAAAATAAGTTGTGGTATTAAAATTAACCAGGCATTTTTAATTTTTCTAGTAGTAAGTTTATTTTTTGAAATAATGCAGTATATTATGTCTATTGGGGCATCAGATATAACGGATGTGATAACAAATGTTTTAGGTGGTGTAATTGGTTTTTTAGTTGCAGACATTTTCACTAAGAGAAAAAATAATTAGTATACAACTTCAAGTTGAGCTTTTTGCAAAATATTATCGAATATTATTGAATGTGATATAAAATATATGGAGGTTTGATATATATGGGTAAAGAGTTAAGCAAGTTAAAAAGTATATTATCAAAGAACATATACTATGAGAGGTTAGGAAAAACTTTTCAAACTAGAAATAAATATTTTTTCTATGATTTAGGGACAGGTAAGATTTTTGAATGTACATTTGAAGAGTATCAAATATTTGAACAAATTCTTTCTATAAAAAATAATGAATCATTAGAAGAAATATTTAAGAATACGAACATAGAGGTATTTAGCAAAGTAGTTGATATAATAGATAAAGAGAGTTTGCTTCAAGCCTGTCCTTTTGTGGAATTTACTGGAGATCAAGTCTTGAATTTAGAAGAAAATCTAAATAGAAAATTGAATCAGATAATACTGGAGGTAACTCAGAAATGTAATCTTAGGTGTAAATATTGTATATATGGTGATGAAAATTCCAAGTTTAGAGATTTTTCTGAAACTAAAGATATGCCTTTAGATATTGCAATAAAAAGTATTAACAATATTATTGATAGAGTAGATGATGAGTTTTATGTGACTTTTTATGGTGGTGAACCTTTAGTTAATTTTAAACTGATTAAAAAAATTGTTGAGTATGTATTATCACTGAAATTAAATACAAAGTTGTATTTTTCTATGACAACTAATTTAACTCTTATGAATGAGGAAATTGCTGAGTTTATTGCAACTACAGAAAACTTTTCTGTAGTTTGTAGTATAGATGGGGATAAAATCACACATGATGAATATAGAGTGGATATCAATGGCAATGGAAGTTTTGATCGAACAACTAAAGGTCTTGGAATTTTATATAATGAGCTAAAGAGTAGAGGAAAAGAAGATTTAATATTATTGAGTACAGTTATTACTCCCCCATATGATGAAAACAAGTTATCTAGAATACAGCATTTTTTCAAAACTTGTCCATTTATAAACGAAAAAACTTCTATAATTACAAGTTATGTGGATTATGGAAGAAAGATAAATGAAAATGATATAAAGAGTAGGCGATTTTATAATTCATCAAAAGAGTTTATGAGAGATAATAATCCAGTTCAGGAATGGGCTGAAAATTTTATAAATAATGTAACATCTGAAAATCCATTTACGTGGAATGGAATTTTGCAAAATCTCCAAAAAATTCATAGTAGGCGAATTTCTGGGAAACCTATGAATGAATATATAATGAATGGCTGTTGTATGCCAGGTGGAAGGAAATTGTTTGTTACAGTTGATGGTAATTACAATTTATGTGAGCGTATGGGAGAAACACCAACTATAGGGAATTACATAGATGGATATGACATAGACTCGATAAAGAAATACTATGTAAATGATTATTGTGAGTGTTCTAAAAATGATTGCTCAAGATGTTGGGCAATAAATTTGTGTAGTATTTGTTATGCGATTTGTTATGATAAGGATGGATTAAATATATTGACTAAAAAGTATAAATGTATTAGCGAACGTTTTGGTATAGAAAATTATTTAAAACTATATCATGAAATGATGTATTCTAATCCTTCTGTAATAGAGGATTTGAATAAAATGCAGTTATTTTAGAAAAGGAGGTAGAAGTTATGAAAATCACGAATCCATTAGGCAGAGACCTAAAAAGAGACGAAGGTGGAATAAAACCACTTGCATGCATGTGCAGAAATGGAATAGCTTTCTCTTCTGCTTTGGGTGATGCTGATAATTGTTCTCATTGTGGATGCAATTGTTGGCCTCATAATCATGGTGCTAATGCATCAACTGCTAGTAATACTTCAAGATCAAGTATCTAGTATTACAATTATAAAGAGGGATAGTGTATTCTATCCCTCTTTATTATATGGAAGGATAGAAGAGTATGAAAAAGAGTATTTTATTGAGATCTCTTAAACAGTGTTATATTTCATCACCATTTTTATTTATAGCAAATTTAATATTTAGTATTTTTTTGGGATTTGGAGAAGCTATTAAAATATATATATTACAAAATTTAATAAATAATATACAAAATTTTAGTAGTAAGAGTGCTATTATAACGTATATAACATTATTCTTTTTTGTAAATCTGTTTTTTATATGTATTACTCAGATTCAGGGATATATAAATCAAGTTTTTGCTTTAAAAATAGAATATTTATTAGAAAAGAATTTTATAAATAAAATAAAAATATTGTCTTTAAAACACTTTGATGAAGAACATACTTATAATTTAATAAGTAAAGCACAAGTTCTTGGGCAAGGCAAGGTGGTTAATATTTATATACATTTTGTGAAATTCATTCAAGATATTATATCGATAATGTCTATAATATCACTGTTGATAAGTTATAAAAATGAATACTGGTGGATTATACTTGTTGTTCCAATACTTTCTTTTTTTGTTAATAGAAAAATGGGAGAATATGCATATAATGTAGAAAAAAGTAATGTTTTAATATTAAGAAAAAGTGACTATATTAAATATTTGCTTACAAATAATATAGCTATAAAGGAAATTATAACTTTTCAGTATATAGATGTTTTATTAAAGAAATTCATAAAATACAAAGAAAAAACAATGAAATATATGATTAAGTTATCATGTATATACAATATCGTAAATGTTGCAATTCAATTGTTTGAGTTAATAGTAAAAATATTGTTAATATCATTATATATTATGAAATCGTTAGCTACTAATGGGTTAGTGGGAAACATAATGGGGTTCATTTACTCTATTGAAAATATACAATTGAATTTTATGTCCATATTTAAGTCTCTATCTGAGATATACAAAGATAAATTATATGCAGAAAATTATTTTGAATTTATTGATATTAAAGAGGATAATTTAGGAAGGAAAAAAATTTCGAAAAACATAAAAGAAATTATCCTAAAAAATGTAACATTTAGTTATGGAGAAAAAGTAATTATTAACAAAATTAATGTGGAATTTACGACTGGTAAACCAATAGTAATAATAGGTGAAAATGGTTCTGGAAAAAGTACATTGATAAAATTAATTGCTGGTCTTTATAATGAATATGAAGGAGAAATATTTGTTAATGATGTAGAGTTAAAAAATATAGACAAGAAATCTTTTAGAGATAGAATAGCAATTTTATTTCAAGACTATAATCAATATGAATTTACACTGAGAGAGAATATTTCAATGTCAGATAAATATAGATATGATGATACAAAAATTTTTAATATATTGGAAATTTTGGGGCTGAAAAATAAAGTTGATAACTTTGACAATAAATTAGATACGCAGATGGGTAAATGGTTTGGTGGGGAAGAATTATCTAAAGGACAGTGGCAAAGAATAGGATTAGCAAAAATGCTCATAAAGGAAGCTGATGTGATTATTATGGATGAGCCTACATCAGCATTGGATCCTAATATGGAAAAAAAAGTTATTGATATTATGAATGATATTGCAAGTGAAAAAATTGTTATAATAGTTACACATAATTTAGAACTGTTAAAAAAATATGATGTTAATTATTTTATATTAAAAGATGGCAAAATTTGTAAAAAGTAGACTAAATAAATATTTAATATTAAAAATAGGATAGTGTCAAAACTTCTTTTATTTTTTGTTTCAGTATGATAAACATTTTAATATTATTAATTTAATGAATAGACTAATAACAAAATATATAAGTAGATAGTGGAACGTTGGATATTTATGTCATGGGTAAAAAAGTAATTGATAAATTTTCAAATTATCAGTAAAATTATAGTGCATGAGCGAGATGTCAAAAGAGCAAGATATGTTGTTCAGCGTATAGAAGTTTATTTTAACTATATAAGCAGATTTGAGAATGAACTCACAAAACAAATATAGCCAACAGAACAAGAAATGATACAGATGGGAGAAGAAATTGAAGAAGCAAAGAAAGAAAAATCACTAGCATACCATAGAGAATATTCCAAAAAATACTGAGCTAAAAATATTGAAAAATTTAGATAGTATGAGAAAGTAAAAGCAAGGGAATATAGAGCAAGAAAAAAGATACAATCCACAACTTAAAATCAATACCGAAAACGAAAAACAAAATATAAGCAAGAGAAAAAGAGGTTTCCTAAGTACAGGAAATCTTTTTTTTGTGGAAGTCGAAAGGATGAACTAAATGGCAGAAAACGAAAAAACAGACATGAAAGAAATACGGGATGAATAACAACTACAACATCAAAAGCCTGATGGAATTAAAAAAGATAAATGGTAAGGTGGCTAAATCAACAGATAAGTTAATACACATAAGGGAATCAACATTGTAACGATTGTAGCCGATACTTTTAAATCCGCAGAAACAACATCAAAATGGGAAATGGAGCTATTGGATATTGTACAGGGAAAATCACTAAAGAAAGATTTTTTGGAGGCAATAGAAAGTGGGATAAGAAATGTAATTTCTCGTTATGAAAAGGAATAGTTTATGTTTGATACGCTTATTAAATTTAGTAAATTTGTATGGGAGGTAGGATATTTAGGGAAAACATAACTTAGATTAGATAGTAAGGAGGATTTATGGATAATAAAGTTGAAAAACAAGAAGTTAAGGCAAATGAAGTTTTAAAAGAAATTAAAGATGAATACGATAAAGGGATAGATAATCTTGAAGATAATACCAATATACAGTTAAAGGTTGCTGAAGAACTAAAAAAAGAACTCAAAAATAATGATTTTGATGTCAATATAGAAGAGCTAAAATCACTAAAAGAGGAGATACTAGGATTAAAATCAGAGATAAAAAGATTAAATGAATTAGAGGGAATCACATTTAGTTCTCTTATTTTAAGAGATATAAAAAATATAGGCAATACACTGGTAACCTTGCAAAACAAGGCAGTAGACAGTATGAAAAGTCTATATATCAATATGAAATATCAGTTTTCATATAATTTAACCAAAGCACAGGAAAAGTTAGTACAAGCAAAAATTAGTATTGTAAAAAATCTTGTAAGTTCAATGCAGGATTTTATCAAAGACCAGCAAAAGAAGCTAAATGTCTGCCTTGAAAAATTGGATAGTTTATCTGAAGAAATAAAAAAGGATGAAAAAGAATTTTTTGTCGAAAAGAACAGGGATAAAACAGATAAAAAAGAGGTAGAAGTAGGAACTAAAAAAGAAGAAGTTATTAAAAAAGAAAAAGTGTTGGAGAAATCTAAATCACAAAAAGTTGAAAAGAAACCATCTGTACTAAAGATGCTCAAAGAGAATCAGCAAAAAATTAATGACAGTGAAAAAACAAAGGAGGAAAAGACCATTAAAAAAGATAAAGGAATGGAAATATAATGAATGGTGAGAAGTATGCCTATAGTAATATACCTAATGACTTAAAGAGAGAGAATAGATGGTGCTTATATAAAATCATTCAAAGAGAAGAAAAAAACACAAAACTTCCCATTATGCCAAATGAAAAACCTGCAAAATCCAACGATACATCCACTTGGCATTCTTATGAAGATTGCAAGAAGGCACTTAGTCAACATATTGGCGATGGACTGGGATTTTTCTTAGGAGATGGATATTTAGGAATAGATATAGATAAAGTAACAGAGGATATGAATGCGTATTTTAAGGATACTAATGCAAATTCTATGACAGCCGATTTTCTAAGAAATATATCAACTTATGCAAAAATATCACCATCAGGAACAGGACTACATTTCATTGGAAAAGGAAATGTACCGGGAGAGCGAAAAAGACATAAAAATCTTGAAATCTATGATGAAGGGAGATTTTTTACCGTAACCGGCAATGTGATAAAAGATAAAGACAGAAGTAAGGTAATAGAGATTGAAAGTGAGCTAAAACCTTTATATGAAAAATATATGCCGAAACCAAAAGTTGTAAGCAAAGAAAACAGAAAAATGACAAGCATAACTTTGTATAATGCAGATAGAGATATATTAGAAAAGCTATTTAATAAAGGATATTTTTCATACAGCGGAGAAGATTTAAGACAAATATATAATGGAAACTATAGGTCCTATTTTAACAGCCAATCAGAGGCTGATTTTTTTATGCTACAAAGGTTACTATATTACACAGGAAATATAAATGAAGCGATATCACTGATGAAAAGAAGTGGATTAAACAGAGAGAAGTGGTATAAAAGACGGTCAGGCACGAACTATCTTGGATATATAGCTCAAAAAGCATTTAACGGAATGGGTACATTTTATGATTGGGACAGAGAAAATAGATATAAAAGGAGGAATGAACATAGAAATAAAACTACAACAAATCATCAAAAATCAAATAAGGAGGACAAAAGTGATATGAAAAGATATACACAAGATGAACTAAAATATATATTAGATCATCTAAAAGGAGAATTTAAAACCAATACCTTAAAATATGAAGAATATTTGAAAGTATCAGGAAAAAACTACAAATATCCATATACACATCAGCTTAGCATTTGTAATGTAAACAAAGAAGCTACCGCTTGTGCAGAGTACGATTATTGGAAAAGCATAGGCAGAGTTGTAAAGAGAAATGAAAAAGGAATCCCTTTATTAGATAGTACAACAGGTAAAATAAAATATGTGTTTGATGTAAGTCAAACAGTGAGCAGAAATCACAATATCTCAGAAGTAAAACTATGGGAATATGACAATAAAAAACATATTGAAGTGCTGGATAAGCTAATAAATCATTTTAAACAAAAAGATGCCGGTCTACTATTTTCATTGGATGAAAAGTTAGACACATTGGCAAATCTCTATGCAAAGCAATATCTATATAAAATAACAGATGAATTGTCAGATGATTTTTTAAAAGAACATAGTAAACTTGATATTTTGGCATTTTTAAAAGAATCCGTAAAAGTTTCAATATGTGCAAGAATGGGAATAGAATATACATCAGATAACAATAGTTTTAAAATTTTATCCAATAATCTTAAAATGAATGACTTAGATAAATTACTTATCTATACCTCAGGTATTAGTAGAGGTCTTCTTATAAATATTGGAAATGAAATCTCCTTGATGCAAAGACAAGAACAAATGGAGAAATTTCATAAAAAGGAGCAGACAAAAGAGGATAAGGAGCGTTATAATAATTTTACAGAAAATGGAATAGATGAAAATAAAATAGGAATTGGAGGCATAGAAAATGGAAGAAAAAGTGATACTATCAGGCAAGGAGTATATAGTAGAGAACGAGATATATTATCCGGTAATCAAGGAGAACCACTTCGAGGAAATGGGAGGGGGATATATGATAGAGAAGATGACAGGAGGAGAACAAGTCTTAATTCCGAAAATAAAGATACCGAAGCAGGTAGACGAGAGGAATTTGAGAAAGTTCAGCAAAGCAAGACTGAAATTCCTCAAGGAGAACAAGGAGGACTACTACGAACAGATGCTACTGGAAGGGACATTACAAGAACATCTGGACAAGATAGAGGATCAAGCGATAGACTTCACAATGAGAGAGAAACTGAAGATGAAAGAGTCTTGGGGCTTGACAGAGGAACTTCAAAACAACGACTTTCTGAAATACGCAGGACTAATGAAGAACCTCGATATGGAGTTAGACAGAATGGCAATGGAACAGATAGTTTGGGTATAGAAAACTCAAATGAAAATATAAATAAAGAAAATGCTGAAAAAGAAGTCGAACAGACTTCTTTTTCTTTTACTCAAAATGCAGGACAAATAGGTTTTCAGATACCACTTACCCAAAATCAGATAGACACTGTTTTAATTTATGGTGGTAATGAGCATAATTTAAGATTAGATGTCATAGCGGAATTTAGCAAAGGAAAAACAAAGGGAGAATTAGCAGATTTTCTAAAAAATACATTTCAAGGTGGTAATGGCTTTTACTTAGGAAATGACAAAGTTTGTGCTTGGTACTCAGAAGATGGGATTCATTTATCAAATGATATATCATCAAGAGAAAACTACACGCAACTTTTATCTTGGGAAGATGCAGCAAATAGAATGGGAGAGCTTTTAGACGAAGGCAACTATGCAACGAATGTAGAACTGATTGAAGCCATGAGTAATGAAAGAGCTGAGCTTGCAGAGAAACTATGGTATCTAAAAGGAGATTTTAATGATGAGGTAAAAGACACTTATTTATCAATCCTGAATGAAAAACAAAGGTTAGGCTATCCTGAAAAAACGGAATATCTTGCAAAAATGCTACAAGACAAAGACTTTAGGGCGAATTTAAGAACAGAGTATTTAACATTTTCAAAAGAGTATCAAGGCAATTCAGATATACTAAGATTTCATAATCATAATATTAATGAACTATTAAACAGATTGAATGATTTAGAACTACCACGAAAAGAATTTACTACAAATCTTACTGACTTACCTACAATTAAATCCTTTATTACAGAAGATGAAATTGACACAAATCTTATGAGAGGTAGTGGAGTATCCGAAGGTAAAAAAAGAATATACGAATTTTTTGGAAAAAATTACACCTTAAAAGAACAAGCAGATTTTCTTAAAAATGAGTATGGAACAGGTGGTAGCTCACACGCTCTATCAGGTGCAAGAGGAAGTGGCGAGAACCACGATGCCAAAGGTATAAAGCTGACAAAAAATGATTGTAAAGATGTTTTCTTTAATTGGAATCAGGTAGCAAGAAGAATAGAAGATTTAGTTAAAAATGATAAATATCTTACCAAAGAAGAGCAGACTTTATTGCAAGAAGAACAGGAAAATCTTCATTCAATAAAAAAAGAAGATAGTAATTCAAAAATTTACCCAAAAGATGATCCGCATCAGCTTGTAACAAATGAAATGCTTGAAAGAGTACCACAGCTTTATGATCAAGAAGAAGTAGATTTAGCAGACAAGGAAGTACATGCAGCATATATTATTCCTTTTAAGTCAAATTGGACCTGGTATATGACGGAGTATGATAAAGAAACAGGCGAAGCCTTTGGACTTGTGCTTGGAGATGAAGTCGAATGGGGATATTTCAATGTGAATGAACTAAAGGAATTAAATGCACAAAGGTTAATCCTTGAAGATTTTCCAACAACTTTTAGAGAATTAAAGGATACAGAACTTAAAAAACAAATGACCGAAGAAGAATTACAAGTTGCCTTTAATGGAGAACTTACCTTTGATAACAAAAGAGAAGAAGAAATACTTATCTTGCAAGATCAAGAAGATATTTCTTATGAAGAAGCTGAAAAGATATATGATAGCATTCAAAATAATTTTAATTCCACAGGCAGAAAAATTTATGGTGATGTAGAAAAGCAAGAGATTAAATTCAAAGAAAATATTGAAGAAAAACCGTTAAATTCAAAGGATTATTGGATAGTAGAATTTAATGAGGACTCAAACCTTATACAAACTTCATACAAAGGAAGGATAGTAAATAAAGAGCTTATTGATGAAATTAAAGAATTAGACAAACAAATAAAACTTCACAATGAAACTGTTGAGGTAGATAAATATGGTGAGATATCGGATGAATGGGAAGGATATTCAAAATTCTATTTCGACCATATTGAAAATGGAGAGGTAACAGAGCATTTAAGAGTAGATATAGGCGATGGAAATGAAGTAAACGGGAGAGATTTTCAGTACCTATATGAGCAGGTAGATAAAGAAAACATCATAGAAAATAAGCAAAATGTAGATACTACAATAAAAAACATCTTAGAAAAAGAGTCTATGCAGGTATTTTCAAATAAAGAAGATTACCAAAAGTTATTTCCATACTTTGAAGATTTTTCATATACAGATGGATCTAAGTTAAATGAATATAATCCTTTTGAAGATGATAAGAACTCATCTGATTTAGTTCGTCTCACTTTTTTTAAAAACAATGATGGAGAATATAGAGTAGTATATACAAATACAGATAGCTTAACTTATTCAAGTACAGTAGATAATTTCTTAGGAAAGATAGATGTAGCAATAGAAGGCGAAAAAGATATAGCTAATTTAAAGTATCCAAAAATAAATTCTATTAAAGATATTTCAGATACATTGTATGAAACTTTGAAAAATGATGAAGATTTACAAAGAACTGTACTTAAAGCAAGGGAAATTTTAGGGAATAATACACTTGCTGACTTTTCAGGAGTTTTTCAAAGAGAATACGCAAGAGTTATGAGAGAAGTTGCCGAAAGACAAGGCAATCTTCCTGACGATATGAAAAGTTTAGATGATGTCAAAAAACTGCGAATTGAACTTGAACATAGGTACAATGAATATTTAAGTGAATTATCTAAAGAAAAAGAAAGTGTATTAGAAACAAAAGATATATATGATGATAATAAAATAGCTGTAAAAGTAGGATATTACTATACAGTAGTGGATAAAGAAAAAGTAGTAGATATTTCTCTTGAACAAACAGGGACTAAGGTATATCCAAGTAAAGATAATGTTGAAGGAAGAGTTTATCCTCTATACAGGGGAACAACTTTTGAAGAAAGTCAAAAATTAGATAAACTCTTTGATGAAATAGCTGCGAATATGAAAGAAACAAACCTTACAGATTTAAACGATTTGTTTTATTTAAATAATCAAGGCTTATATGAAATTGATAGAGATATAGTAACGGAAGAAAAAGAGGGCTATGATTTTGATATATCAAGTTTTGGTGAGCAATTTCCAAATTACTATGAAGATATATATGTTTCAAATAAAAACCTAAAGATTGATGGTGCAATGCAAAATGTAGCATATATAAACAAAGACAATGAATTGAACTTTAGTGTAAATCTTCCTGAAAATGAAAAAAATAAGGTGTATGAAATTAGAGATAAAAAAGAAATTTTATCAAACCTAATTGAAAAGGATATAGCAGAAAGTAAAGGGTATTATTTTAATCCACAATCAGAAGAATATACTTTGAAAATTAAAAAGATTGAAGATGGGACTTTAAAAGATATTGAACATATAACAGATAGCATAGATTTCAAGAAAGGCTATGAAGCAGAGTTAATTCTTGATTTTAAAAATATGGAGTTAAGGCAAAACCTTAAATATAATGGCTTTGTAGTAAATACCAACAAGGCGATTAAGTATGATAGCTATCATACTATGCTAAGAAATTTACCATATTTGCTGGATGATAACCATAGAGATGTACTTTTGACAGGTTTTATAAATTTAGAAATAGAACGACAAAAAGAGCAAGACTTACCCAAAGAGCCTATATACAAGGAAGGAATGCAGGTAAAATATCAAGGCAAAGAATATGTAATTGCAGAAATTCAAGATTATAATACCTATAAGACTATAAAACTAGATGATAATGAAGGCTATATGAATGGATTTATTACAGGCAGTGAAATTCTTGCATTCAGAAATGAAAGTGAACTTGATTTAGAGATTGTATCTAGAGGAGAAAAACTACAAGAGCAAAGTTTAGACAATGAAGATTTAATTCTGTTGGATATTGAAGATTATAACAAAAAAGGACTTTCAGTTACCTTTCAAAATAAAGAGTATGAAATTACAGGAAATAATTTTAATCCCGTTGGAATGAGCAGGCTACAACTTGTTTCAAATACAGAAAAACTGATGACAGAAATTTTATATACTCAAAGTAGACCGGTTACTGAACTTTATGCGAAAAAAGAATCTCTAGAGGAATTTAAAAAATTGAAGGATGTAAATGATGAAATTTCAAAATTTGAAGAAAGCTCTACTTTACAAGAAAAAGATAGGGCAGAACTTTTACACCATAGTTTGGATGTGGTAAATGATCAAGGCACTGTGATTGCCAACCAATTTATCGTAGATGTCGATAATCAAAATAGAGAGCTTACAGTATATAGTGAAAAAAATCCGAATAACTATAGAGAGTTTAAACTTTCTTTTGATTATTTAAATGGACTTGGGAAAATAGATGGGGATGGAAATAACTTAAAACTTACCAAACATCAAAAAGAAACAATTGATAAAAAATTGGAATCCTATGACAACTGGAGGGCAAATCGTGGATTAGAGGCAAAAGAAAGAGAAACACCAACAAAAGAAGATATACCTATTTTGAATGATGAATATATGGGTGGTATTCCTCCTGTAAATTATAAAATAACAAAAGAGGATGAAATCTTGCCACCATCTGAACGACTTAGAAACAATATATCAGCAATAAAACTTTTAAAAGAAATTGAAGCAAGATCAAGCTATGCTACAAAAGAAGAACAAGATATTTTAAGCAAATATGTAGGTTGGGGCGGACTTTCTGATGTATTTGACGAAACGAAAGAGGGGCAATGGAAAGAAGCAAGAGAATTTTTAAAAGAAAATCTATCATCATCAGAGTATGAAGCAGCAAGAGGAAGTACACTTACAGCCTTTTATACACCAAATATAGTAATTGACAGTATCTATAAGGCTCTATCCAATATGGGATATGAAAGTGGTAATATCTTAGAACCTAGTATGGGAACAGGTAGATTTCTTGGGAATCTACCGGAGAGTATGCAAGGTAGTAGATTTTATGGAGTGGAACTTGACAGTATTAGTGGTAGGATAGCAAGTAAGCTATATCCTAATGCTAACATACAGATAAAAGGCTTTGAAGAAACAACATTTTCAAATAACCTATTTGATGTGGCAATAGGAAATGTACCTTTTGGAGAATATAAAGTAGCCGATCGTGAGTATGAGAAAAATAACTTTCTTATTCACGATTATTTTTTTGCGAAAACTTTGGATAAGGTGCGTTCAGGAGGTGTAATAGCATTTATTACATCAAGTGGAACAATGGATAAGAAAAGTGAAGATATTAGAAGATATATCTCAGAGCGAGCAGAGTTTTTAGGAGCTATCAGGTTACCTAATAATGTATTTAAAGGGGAAGCAGGAACAGAAGTTACCTCAGATATAATTTTCCTTAAAAAAAGAGATAAACTATTAAAAATAGATGAGGATTGGATAAAACTTGCAACGGATGAAAAAGGCTTAACTTACAACAAATATTTTGCAGATAACCCAAGTCAAGTCTTAGGTAGTATGAAAGAAATATCAAGTAGGTTTGGAACAGCTTTGGCTTGCATAGAGGATGGAAATATAAGCCTAGAAGAAAAATTATCTTCAGTAATTAAAAATATCTCAGGTACTTATGAAAAAGCAGAATTAAATGAAGAATTAGAAACAGAAACCATACCGGCAGATGATAGTGTTAAAAATTTTTCTTATGCACTTATTGAAGATAAGATTTATTTCAGAGAAAACTCAATCATGCAAAAAGTATCTTTAAATAAGGCGGATACAGAAAAAGTAAAAGCATATATAGATTTAGAAAAATCACTTAGACAAGTAATCAAACTTCAGAAGGAAGATTATACAGATGAAGAAATAAAGGCAGCACAAGTTGAATTAAATGCAATTTATGATGATTTTTCTAAAAAGTATAGTCTTATAAATGCAAAGAAGAACAGCCTACTTTTCAAAGAAGATGCCAATTACTCTCTTATGTCAAGTTTGGAAAGATTAGATAAAAAAGGGAATTTTATAGGTAAATCAGATATATTTACAAAAAGGACAATTAGAAAAGCAGTAGCAGTGGAACATACGGATAAAGCAAATGATGCCTTGATATTATCTATATCTCAAAAAGGTAGGGTAGATTTTGATTATATGCAAAATCTTACAGATAAAACAAGAGAAACCTTAATAGAGGAATTAAGGGGAGAAATATTTTTAAATCTTGATAATTTTGACCCAAGCGATACTACTCCCTTTAGGTCGGTAATAAATAATGGAGATTTTTCAAGACCTTATGTTACAGCAGATGAATATTTATCCGGTAATATTAGAGATAAAATTCATATAATAGACTCCTATATAAAGAATATAGATTATGAAATTAGTAAAAATGAAGAGTATTTAGCTAAAGACACTAACCTAGAAAACGAGAATGAAACAGAAAATAAGCCACAGGAAGAAATCCGAAAAGAAAATGAGATATTGAAAACAGAGCTATCTTATTTAGGTTTTCAAAAGCAAAAATTACTCGAAGTAATGCCAAAAGAATTGGAAGCCAGCGATATTACTGTAAGAATGGGGGCAACTTGGGTAGATGAAAAGTATTATAAAGATTTTATGTTTCATCTTTTAGAAACCTCAAACTATAACAGGTGGAATATTGATATTAAGTATTCTAATTTTACAGGTGAATATAGAGTTGAAGGAAAGAGCGTCGATAGAAATAATGATCTTTCAAATCTTACTTATGGTACTTCGAGAGTAAATGCTTATAAGTTAATTGAGGATAGTTTAAATTTAAGGGATACAAAAGTATTTGATACTTTTGTTGATGCTGATGGGAAAAAGCGTTCTGTATTAAACGACAAAGAAACCATGCTTGCAAGAAGTAAGCAGGAGATTATAAAAGAAGAATTTAAAAACTGGATATTTGATGATATAGACAGAAGAAGCGACCTTGTAGAAAAATATAATAGGATGTTTAATTCTATTAAATTAAGAGAATACGATGGAAGTAATCTTACATTTGAGGGTATGAATCCGGAAATAGAGCTTAGAATGCATCAAAAAGATGCCATAGCAAGAGGACTTTTTGGAGGAAACACTTTGCTTGCACATGAGGTCGGAGCAGGCAAAACCTTTGAGATGATAGGAATTGCCATGGAATCCAAAAGGCTTGGTATGAGTACCAAATCAATGTTTGTCGTTCCAAACCACATCATAGAGCAATTCGGACGTGAGTTTAATGAACTCTATCCGGGAGCCAATATTCTTTGTGCAACGGAGAAGGACTTTACACCAAGTAAGAGAAAGAGATTTTGCTCTAGGATTGCCACAGGAGAGTATGATGCGGTTATTATCGGACATAGTCAATTTGAGAAAATTCCAATTAGTAAAGAAAGGCAAGAGTATGAACTGCAAAGCCAAATTGATGAAATCTTGGATTTTATAGACGAATACAAAAGGGACAGAGATCAGAAATTTACAGTAAAGCAATTAGAGAAAACAAAAAAAGGTTTGGAAGCAAAACTTAAAAAGCTCAATGATGATTATAAGAAAGATGATGTGGTAACTTTTGAGGAACTTGGCATAGATAAGCTCTTTGTGGATGAAGCACATAGTTTTAAAAATTTGTATTTATTTACAAAAATGCGAAATGTGGCAGGAATTACTACAACGGATTCACAAAAGTCAAGTGATATGTTGATGAAATGCCGATATATGGATGAGATTACAAATAATAAGGGGATTGTATTTGCCACAGGGACCCCTGTAAGTAATTCTATGGCGGAGTTATATACTATGCAGCGTTATCTACAATATGACGAGTTAAAGAATATGCACCTGCAGCACTTTGATTCTTGGGCAAGCACCTTTGGAGAAACGGTTACAGCTATTGAATTAAATCCTGAAGGTAATGGTTATCGAAGTAAAACAAGATTTGCAAAATTTTATAACCTTCCGGAGTTAATGAATACAGTTAAACAGTTTATGGATATTAAAACATCCGATGTATTAAACTTGCCCGTACCGAATGCACAGTATGAAACCATTAAAACAAAGCCTACTGAAGAACAAAAAGAGATCCTTGAAAGTTTTTCTGAAAGAGCGGATAAGGTTAGAAATAAAGAAGTGGATCCATCTGTTGATAATATGTTAAAAATAACGAACGACGGTAAGAAAATGGCACTTGACCAAAGGCTTATCAATCCGCTACTTCCTGATGATGAAAATTCAAAAGTAAATGCTTGTGTAAGCAATGTATTTAGTATATGGGATAAGTACAGGGATAAAAAATCAGCTCAGTTAATCTTTTGCGATATGTCAACGCCAAGTAATGAGTTTAATATCTATGATGATATGAAGGAAAAACTGATTAAAATGGGAGTACCTGAAAATGAGATTGAATTTATCCATAATGCAAAAAATAACAAAGAAAAAGATGCTATATTCGATAAGGTAAGAAGTGGAGAGATAAGGGTATTACTTGGCTCAACACAGAAGATGGGAGCAGGTACGAATGCCCAAGATAAGCTAATTGCTATCCACGATTTAGATGTGCCTTGGAGACCTGCGGATTTAGCCCAAAGAGCAGGTCGTATAGTTCGTCAAGGTAATGAAAATACAGATGTTCATATCTTTCGTTATGTTACAGAAAATACCTTTGATGCCTATCTTTTCCAAACCTTAGAGAATAAACAGAAATACATCTCTCAAATCATGACAAGTAAGACACCTGTAAGAGTTGCAGAAGATGTAGACGAGGCAACATTAAACTATGCGGAGATAAAGGCACTTGCCACAGGAAATCCTCTTATTCGTGAGAAAATGGATCTGGATGTAGAGGTATCAAAACTAAAAATGCTTGAGTCCAACTTTAAATCAAACTTGTATAAGCTAGAGGATAAGGTAGTTAAATTTTATCCAAAAGAGATAGAACGACTGGAGATAAAAATAGAAAACCTTAAAAAAGATATAGAGCATGTAGAACCATATAAAGATACAGAAAATCAGGAACAAACCATAAATATGGTTCAAGGAGCTTTTGTAGGAATGGAAGAGCTAAATGGAAAGGATATGGAAACGGGCAAAGAAAAACTATCTAAATTTACTTCATTAACTTTAGATGGAAGAAAATATACAGATAAAAAATTAGCTGGAGAATTTTTGATAAACAGGATAAAGTCTATTAAAAGAAGTGAGCTAGGAGATAAAAATAAGGACACTTTGATAGGTCAATATAGAAATTTTAATCTCTATGCTTTTTATGATAGTTTTGCAAGCCAATATAAATTTAAGCTACAGGGACAGGAAAGTCATTATGGTGAGTTTGGTACAGATGAGATAGGAAATATCACAAGAATGGATAATGTACTTGATAAACTTCCTGAGAGATTGGAACAGACCTTAGGTAAACTTGAAGATACAAAAAAGCAATTTGAAATTGCAAAACTTGAAGTGGAGAAAAAATTTCCGCAAGCTGATTTATTAAAAGAAAAGAACTTGAGGCTTGCTGAGGTCAATAATCTTCTTGATATGGGAAAAAGCGATGGAAAAGAAAATACAGATGAAGTTCTCTTAAAGGAAGTCAAAGAAGAAATTATAAACTTTATCAATCATGAGTATGATGAAGAAAATAGAGTAGAAGATTTTGATACTTTATTTCCGGATCTTTCAAATGTTGGAATAGCATATACGACAACACCTGATGAAAAACATGAAATTCAGACGAATTTAGATTTAATAAACTATAAGCTAAATACCTATGTTGATAATACTTTGATAGAGAGCTATCCATATATTTATGATAAGGATGATGCAGCCAGTCAAAAAGAATTGATACAACTAAAAAATGATATTGCATTTTGGGATTTTAATGAACTTGTATCTATTGATGAAGAAAAGCTAAAAGAAGTTCTTAATCTTGAAATTGATGATGAGGGCAATTTTTATGATCCACTATCAATGGATATGGATTTAGACGGAGTAGCAGACAGGTATGATGCAGACTTTAGAGATAGCAAAGTACAAAGTATAGGAGATTTTGATAAAAAAGAAAAATCATCTGTAATGGATAGGCTTGATTATTTCAAAGAGAAAGTAGGAAAAGGAGAATTACAAGATGAGAATACAGATAGGAAAATAGAATGTAAGGAGGAGGTTAGATAGTTGGAATATCATAAAAATATTAAAGCGACAGCAAAAGAAATGGAACAACTTTTTGAAAATAAAGAGTACAACTACTCTGTACGATATTTTGAAAAAATAAATGAAGGTTTATTTAAAATGGTAATTCGTACACCGGAAAGCATAGAGCTTCCAAAATCTAAAACCTTGTCTGTAAGAACAATCAAAAAAATATTAGAAACAAAAGATAATATTAATCCTATGTATATAGAAGATGAATTTGTTGAAATGAAAAATAAGATTCACGAATTTAATCAAAAGAAATATCCAAACTATGAAGATATGGATATAAAGTTAATACTATCCATTGCTAAGGGTATCGATGATTTCGATACCCTTAATAATATTTATGAGAAATTAAAGAGGCAGGGATATTTAGAAGAGATAAAAGAAAATATTAGTAAAATCGTTGCTAAATCATTAGAAGAAACAAAATTGGAAAAAGAATTGGAGGAAAAGAATATGAGATTAGAAAAAGGCGATATTATAAAAACATCACTTTCAGATAATACAGTTGTTTTGGATGTAGAAGATAAGAAAGCAGTGTTATTTTCAGAGAATCAATTTGTAATAGTAAGCGGAATTGATTTTAATGATAAATCAGGCAAGTTTGAGTGGGACAATGGACGATATTCAAATGACATAAATACAATAGCCAGTATGCGAAATAATAACTTGGATAAGATGAAAGAAACATTATCTTTTTTAGAGGAATATAATCATAGGGATTTTGTAAAAGGGCTTATATCATTGGAAACGGGAATACAAAACGAAGATACCCTTGATACTGCCTATGATAACTATATGAATGATAAGATTATGGGTTTAGTTGATGAAAAATTTTATGATTATATAGACGAAAATGAGATTGAAGCACCTAATTTAGAAAGTGCAATAGAAGATAGGAATAACACTTTATCTGGCAAAGAAAATGAGAAGGAGGACAAAAATACTATGAGAAATGATAAGTCAAGTGAAAATAAGGAAAAAGCAGATACTATAAATATCAATGGCAATATTGCTTCAGATGTAGACATTAAAAATTTAACATCAAAAGATGGTAAAGATTTCACCGTTGCAAGTTTTTCGATTGCTGAAAATGATAAAGAAGGGAATGTAAAATATATCAACTGTCTGGCTTATAATGACAGGGTAAGTAGTGTGGAAAACTTGAAAAAAGGAGATTTTGTTCATGTATTTGGGAAAGAAAAGAAAAGCATAGGAAAGGATAATAAGGAATACACAAGTCTAAAAGTATATTCAGTAAAACTTCTCAAAGCTAAAGAGCAAAATAAGGCAAAGAGGAAAGAAATAGCGGAAAATAAACAGTCTGCTATGGGAAAACTCAAAAAATATAAGGCTAAAGCAAGCAATCAGGAGAGAGAAAATGTAAAGAAAGATAAGGGCATGGAAATATAGATATTATGTAGTATGTAAAACTTAATCAATGTGATATTTCGGAGGGTAGTGAAAGCTGCTCTCCGATTTTTTGGGTATGACGGGCATGTTTTAATGCTGGGGTGAAAATCCCTAAAGAGCGTAGTTGTCGACGAATCTGATAGCGACTTGCAAGTTTTAGATGGCGACATCTAGGAGAGAAGAAGCAATAGCGAAATCGTGGCTTGACGAACAGGAACAGAATACAAGGCGTAACAGGTGGGCAAGCTAGCAGTAAGATAGCAAAGACCCAAAAGGTAACCGTAAACCCAAAGCGTAAATTCTGCAAGTAAACGATGAAAGTATTAGAGCTTATCCCGTGAGGTCTCACTAGCGAAGACAGTAGTAACAACGAATAGTGAGAAGTCAGCAGAAGTCATAGTAGGTGGAAACACCGAAGGACTGAACAATTTAAAAGCACAAGCAAAATGTATGTAGCATAACAAATCTGACAGAGAAAGTAGAAGAAACGTAAATGAACTCAAAATCTCACACCTAAGAAAAAAGTTATGTAAGCGGAAAGGAGCAAGTGCACACATGGAAGATAAAATAATAAGTCAAATCCTAAACCCAGAAAACATGCACCAAGCCAAACTAAAAGTCATCTCCAACAAAGGAGCATCAGGAATAGATGGCATAAGTGTAAAAGAAATAG